>JAKDKI010000027.1 GCA_030453435.1 Kocuria sp. | reverse complement strand
CAGCCCCCGGCCTCGCGCACCCCGGACCGTGTCAACAACGTCACGCCCTCTTACAGCTAACGGGCATCCTCACCGGAATCGGCTCCTCCGCTCAGAATGCGGCCATGCAGACATGGCGCACCGGATTCGAATCCACGTACCCCAGCGCCAACGTGCAGTACCTTTCGGCGGGTTCCGGTGCGGGACGTTCCGCTCTCGTGGGAGGCGGCACAGACTTTGCCGGCTCGGATGCCTACTTGGACGCCGAGGAGCAAGCGGACGTCAGGAACGCCTGCGGCCCGGGAGGTGCCGTCAACGTTCCCGTGTACATTTCCCCCATCAGCATCGCGTTCAATCTGCCGGGGATCGAGGAACTGGACTTGGACGCGCCCACGATCGCCAAGATCTTCCGGAGCGAGATCATACGATGGAATGATCCGGCCATTATCGACCAGAATCCCGGTGTTGATCTCCCTGACGCCCCGATCACCCCTGTGGCCCGGGCCGATGATTCCGGCACCACGGAGAACTTCACGGACTATCTCGAAGCCACGGCTTCAGAGGTATGGACCGACGAGCACGGCGGGGGCTGGCCCAATTCCCTGCCCAGTGAGCGTGCGCAGGGAAATAACGGAGTGGTCACCGTGACGAACCAGACCGAAGGCGCCATCACGTACGCGGACGATTCCCTCGTAGGAGGCTCTCTGGGTAAAGCCAGGGTCAAGGTCAACACCGAGTACGTACCCGTCAACGCCCAGGCCGCCGCCACGGCCGTGGGGGCGTCCTCCCGCGTGCAAGGTACCGGGGAGCATGACATCGCGCTGGACATCGACCGCACCCCCGACGTCAAAGGCGCCTACCCCGTGGTCTTGGTCTCCTACCACGTGTACTGCACCAGCTACGCGGATCCCGACACGTTGGAACTGGTCAAGACGTTCGGTCGCTACGTGGTCAGCCCGGAGGGGCAGCAACTGTCCGCCGAATCGGTCAAGAGCGCCCCCTTGCCGGAAAACCTCACTCGGGAAGCTCAGGCCGCGTTGGATTCCATCACGACCCGGTATTAGAGGCGGCCGCGGCCGACTTCGTGGCTCGGCCCTGGCTGGGGTTGCACGGTTCTTTTGGAATGAGCGCTTGCGCCCCGGCGTTGCGTGGATGATGAGCATTCCATTGTCCCTTCTCGACCGTTCCCGCATCCGCCAGGGAGAATCCGATGCCGGCGCCCTGCACCAGACGGTGGAGCGCGCCCGGCACGCGGAGGCCGCCGGTTATCACCGGTTCTGGGTCTCAGAGCATCACGGGGTCCCGGGGGTCGCCTCCGGCACGCCAGCGCTGCTCGCGCAGGCGGTTGCGGCGGCCACTCGCTCGATCCGGGTGGGTTCCGGCGGAGTCATGTTGCCCAATCACCGCCCTCTGGTGGTGGCCGAGGAGTTCGCCGTCCTCACCGCCCTGCACGGGCAACGGTTCGACCTTGGACTTGGGCGTTCCCTGGGGTTCACTGAGCCCGTGCGCAGGGCCCTGGGCACCATGTCCGCGCCACCGAAAGACTTCGCATCCGCCATTGAAGCCGTACGCGAATACCTGACCGGCAGGGCGGATATCACGATGCGCCCGGCCCACAACGGCCACATCCCGCTATTCGTGTTGGGGACCGGAAGTGGCTTGAAGATCGCGGCGCGCCTGGGTCTGCCGGCGGTGGTCGGTGGACCGTTGCTCACCGCCGGGCCGGAGGCCTTCGACGAGTACCGCTCCACCTTTTGCCCCAGCGAGCAACTGGACGAGCCGTACCTGATCGCTTCCACGGAGATCTTTGTTGCGGATTCTCCCTCCGAGGCGCGCGAACTCTCTCTGCCCGAAGCGTGGGCCATGTCCGAATCGCGCCTCACGGGAGCTTTTCCGCCGCTGGAGCCGACGACGTCGCTACCGGATTCCCTGACGCAACGGCAGCAACGCAACGTGGCCAAGGCATTGGCCCCCGTGATCGCGGGGACCGAGGACCAGGTTCTGAGCGCAATCAGTGAATTGCTCGTGCGTACCGGCGCGGACGAGATCATGAGCACCGCCTCGACCTTCGACACGACCGCGTTGTACACCTCTGATGCGCGGCTGGCCGCCGCCGTCGCCGCCACCTTGTGAGCGCCCAGACCTCACACCGGGACCTCCCAACGCAAGGACCGCAAGCGTGGAAGCGGGCGCCAAGGACGCAACCACGGCCACGGCCCCCGCTGTGTCACAGGCTCACGTTGGCCCGGAATCCCATCTTGGGGACCGTAAGGATCAGTTTGGGTTCCCCGGTGAGTTTTCGGATCCGGGATATGGCCATGTCGATGGCGTGGTCGCTGGGCGCCGCGGGCACTTCACGGCGGATGGACTGGCGAGTCACCAAGTCCCCTGCGGCCTGCATCACCACGCGTGTGATGTTGGCCAGGTGGGAGGGCAGTTCCACGCGGCGTTCCCCGCACAGCAGATGCGCGCCGCGCAGGGTGACCTGTCCGAACGGCGTGTGCGGCAGGTCCACGGTCTGTCTTTCCAGGTGGGTGGTCAGTGCCCGCACCAGGGACCCCATGCGGGGGCGGTCCGGGATCAGCGGTGTGATTCCCGCCCGCTGCAACGGCTCCGCGGTTACGTGCCCCACGGCCACGCTGAGCACACGGTGACGCAGTGCTTCGAGCAATGGCTCCATGGTCCCTTCCTTCTGGGCGCGTTCGAATAGCGCTTCCACCGCGGGGGCGGAGGTGAAGGTCACGGCGTTGACGTGTTCCTTGATGATTGCCAGCATCAGCTGGGAGACTGCGGCCACATCACGGGGCTGTTCCCATCGATAGGGCTGGACTACGGTCAGGCGCGCGCCGGCGCGTTCGAGGCGTTCCACGTGTGCGTGGTCCACGGCCCCGTGTTGTTGGAACACCACGTGTTTGTCGGCCACGCCGCGGCTCAGTGCCAGGTCCACCAGGGAGCTCGTAGAATCCTGCGATGCAACCCCCTGCTCCACGAGCCCGAGGCTCTTGATGGCCCCACGGGCCTTGGCTCCGCGCACGAGGATGTCAGCGCCCTCGAGCGCCGCACACAGTTGGGATCGTGTTCCACCGGCCTCCGCAGCCTCGAACCATCCGCGCACACCGTGCCCCGTGGTGACCAGCAGCACCCCCGGTTTGTCCTCGATCACCTGGGCGGAGGCCCGGTGCAGCGTCTCGTCGTTCTCGGTGGGCACGATGCGCATGGTAGGCGCCTTGAGCACGGTGGCGCCGCGCCGTTCGAAAGCCTCCGCCTGGTCCTCGGCCCGGCGTGAGGCGGTCACAGCGATCACGAAGCCGGTCAGGGAATCCGACGGAGCCACGAGCACCTTCTCGCTCGCCTTGACCGTCGACGACGCCGTCCCAGGTTCCTCCTGAATCCGACCATCGCGAATCCCCCGGCCCGGGATCCCGCCGTCCCGAATTTCGGCTGCGGGTTCCGCGGTGGGCCCGCGTGTGAGCGGAGACTTCAGTGGCTCAGACTCTTCTGAGCGCTCGTTTGAAACTCTCTCGATCAACCGCGCGAGGTCATCGCCCAGTTCGACCACGTGCCCCAGCACGACGATCGCAGGGGAGCTCACTCCCTCGTCGGATACCACACGCGCAATGGAGCGCGCTGCGGATGCAAAGACCCGCTGCCGCTGTGTGGAACCCTTTTCGACCACCGCGGCGGGCAATTCCGGATCCAGGCCGTGCTTCACCAGACCGGCCATGAGCTCGGGCAGGTGCGCCAACCCCATGAGCACCACCAGGGTGCCGCCCACCTTGACCAGGCCTTCCAGCTCGTCGGGAGCGGGCACCTCATGACCGGAGATCACGGTGAAGGAGCGGTTGATGCCGCGGCACGTGACCGGGATACCGGCAGCCGCGGGCACCGCGATACTCGAACTGATCCCGGAGACCACAGTGACCTCGATGCCCTCCCCCTGAAGGGTCCGCCGTTCCTCGGCGCCGCGTCCGAACACGAACGGGTCCCCGCCCTTGAAACGCACCACACACGCCCCGGCGCGGGCGAACTCCACCAGGGCCCGTTCAATCAAGTATTGGGGCATCTTGTGATGGCCGGGGTCCTTACCCACGTTCACCAGCAGGGCTCCCGGGCACAGTTGCTCGAGCACCGCGGTGGGTGCCAGTTTGTCGTAGAGCACCACGTCCGCCCGCATCAGGTGCTGCCGGGCCGCCTCCGTCATCAACTGCGGGTCACCGGGACCACCACCCACCAGGGCCACACCGGGCCTGCCCGAGCGCAGGGTCGAGAACGGTTTGCCGTGCCTCCTGCTCAAGGCACGCCACCGCTTGGTCTCCGCGGCGTCGTCGGCGGCGCACACCACGGCCGCGGCACCGGACGCTGCAGCGTCGGCGTCGAAGTCCGCGGCCTCCGCGCCCACGAAGGTGCAGGCTTCCAACGCGGTGCGCACCGATTCCCGGGCCGGGTCCGCTTTCACACCCAGCCGCCGGGCCACCCTAGCCAGCGCATCCCCGCGGGCACACAGTTGCTCCGCGGTGCCCGCAACGCTCACCCTGGCACCGGCGCGGATCAGCCGGGCGACCTCCAGCGGCGCGGCCGGGCCGGTTCCCACGAGCAGGACCGGACAACCGTTCCAGTCGAAATCACTCATGCACCGATCCCGATGGTCGGCACGGAGATCATCACGCGCTCACCGGCGGTCGCCGGACGCACCTGCCCGCGCTCGGGCACCTGCACGATGGTCTCGTCCGTTGCCTGCGGGTCATTGATGAACGGCGTGAAACGCGCCAGCTTCACCGGGTCGTTGAGGGTTTCGGCCCACTCATCGCGGTAGTCGGCCACTAGATCGCCCATGGCCGATTCCAGTTCGTCGCAGATCCCCAGCGAGTCCTCCAGGATTACCTCGCGGAGATGGTCCATGCCGCCCTCCAAGGACTCGACCCACGGTGCGGTGCGCTGCAGCCGCTCGGCGGAGCGGATGTAATACATGAAGAACCGGTCGATGACCTTGACCAGCATCCTGTCATCGACGTCGCTCACGAGCAGTTCCGCATGCCGGGGGGTGAACCCGCCGTTACCGCCCACGTAGACGTTCCAGCCCTTGTCCGTGGCGATCACCCCCACGTCCTTGCCGCGCGCCTCGGCGCACTCACGGGCGCACCCGGAGACGCCGATCTTGAGCTTGTGCGGGCTACGCAGTCCGCGGTATCGGTTCTCCAAATGCACGGCCATGCCCACGGAATCCTGCACGCCGTAGCGGCACCACGCCGAACCCACGCAGGACTTGACCGCGCGCAGCGACTTTCCGTAGGCCTGACCGGATTCCATGCCCGCGTCGATCAGCCGCTGCCAGATTTGCGGTAACTGCTCCAAGCGCGCGCCCAACAGGTCGATACGCTGAGCACCGGTGATCTTGGTGTAGAGGTTGAACTCCTTGGCCACCTGGGCGATCACCGCGAGCTTCTCGGGGGTGATTTCGCCCCCGGGGATGCGCGGGACCACTGAATACGTGCCGTCTTTCTGCATGTTGGCCAGAGCACGGTCGTTGGTGTCCTGCAGTCCGTCGCGGCCGCCGTCCAACACGTGCTCGTGGAAGGCGGTGGCCAGAATGTTGGCGACAACCGGCTTGCAGATGTCGCAACCGCGGCCTGTCCCGACTTTCTCGATGACTTGGGTGAAGCTCGTCAGGCGGGACAACCTGATGGCCTCGAACAGCTCGGGACGGGACAGTTCGAAGTGCTCGCACAGTCTTTTGGAAATTTCGAGACCGGCGCCTTCCATTTCCTTGGTCATGATCTTGCCGACCAGTCCCACACACGATCCGCACTGCGTCCCGGCCTTGGAACACTTCTTGACCGAGGCCAGGTCGTGGCAGCCCTGACCCACGGCCTGCTTGATCTCGTGCACGGTCACGTTGTTGCACGAACACGCCACCAGATCGTCGGGCATTTCCGCGTCGGGAACGTCGCCACCGCCGGAAAGATAGGCCTTGGGCGCTCCGGGCAGTTGGCGGCCCAGCAGCGCGCGCAGGCTCGCGTACGGTTCCGCGTCCCCCACGAACACCCCGCCCAGCAGGGTCCTGGCGTCGTCGGAAAGGACGAGTTTCTGGTAGACGCCCTCGACCGGGTCGGACATGACCACGTCCAGGGTCCCGCTCTTCCGGGACAGCGAGTCGCCGAAGGAGGCCACGTCCAGGCCGTGGAGCTTGAGCTTGGTGGCGTCGTCGATCTCGGTGAATTCGTCGTCACCGCCGGTCAACTGCGCGGCCACCACCTCGGCCATGGCGTTGGCCGGTGCCACGAGGCCCACGCACGTTCCGTCGAAGCTGGCTACCTCACCGATCGCCCAGATCCCGGGGGTCGCGGTGCGGCACGCGGTGTCGATGGGCACGCCACCGTTGGGCGCGGTCTCCAAGCCGGCGTCGCGGGCCAGCTCGTCACGGGGCGTGATGCCAATGGCCCACACCACGAGGTCCGCCTCGATCAGATCCTCGCCCACCGCCACCCCGCCCACGGTGGACGGGTCCGCGGCGGCGGGCAGCACCGCGCTGGGGCGCTGTCCCAGGTGTAATTCGATCCCGCGCTGCTCGATGGCCCGGTTCAGGGTCCGCCCGCCGCCCTCGTCCAGTTGCGAGGACATCAGCCAGTCCCGCGAATGCACCAGATGGGTTTCGAACCCGTACTTGACCAACCCGCCGGCGGCCTCGAGACCCAGCAGTCCGCCGCCGATCACCACGGCCTGGGGCGGCTTCTCGGGGCCGCGGGCGCTACTGAGGGCCTCAACGTTGGCCCGCATCCGATCGACATCGTTCACGGTGCGGTAGACGTAGACTCCGGCCAGGTCATTGCCGGGCAACGGAGGCATGGTGGCGGCCGAACCGGTCGCGAGCACTAATTCGTCGTAGGCTAGTTCCGTCTCACCGTTGACGTGCACGCTCTTGCGCTCCGGGTCGATGCTGTTGACCCACGCATTGGTGACCAGGTGGGTCCGTTCGTTCCACATACCCACGTTGGTGAGGCTCAGATCGTGGTCCGGGTCCCAGTGCTTGGCCAAGTTGACGCGGTCGTAGGGAGCCACGCTTTCTTCTCCCAGGACGACGACGTCGCTGCGGTCGCCGCGCCCGCGCAGGGCCGTGACGAAGCGGTGTGCTGCGGGCCCCGCGCCGACCACCACGACCCTGCGTTCAGACACGGAGGTCGGGAGGTCGCGGATGTTGATGAGTTCGGGCATGGGGTTCTCCTAGGAGTTGGAACGTGTCTCCACGGTAGAAATCGAATGTCACCCGGCCGTTGTCACTTTCTTACGGCCGTGTAAATTGCGCCTGCGTCGGACCTAGAAATCCAGGCCGACCTGGATGATTCCGTCGACCACTCGAACGGGGTAGGTCTCCACGGACAGCTCGTCATTGGTCAGGCACTCACCGGTCTCCAGGTTGAAGACCGCCTTGAGCAGGGGCGAGGCAATGGTGGGGACGCCACCGGATTCGCCGACAATCCCGCGGGAGAGCACGGAGGCACCGGTGTCCGGGTCCACGTTGGAGCTCGCGTACAGCCGGTCGTTCCAGGTCCGGTACAGGGCGATGTGGCGGCCCTTGAGCAGGGCGGCCGCGCCGACGTCACGTTCCAGACGGTGTTCTTCGACCACGGGGGTCCAGGTGAGGGTTTCGACGGCGGTGGAGTGGGTCTCGCGAGTCAGAACGGTCATGGCGTTTCTCCTTGGCGACTGTGGTGCATACAAGTGGTCGGTGTGGCGGCTCAGGCTGCCATGGCTTGGGAGACCACGGATTCGAGTTTGTCCTTGCACCCGCCGCAACCGGTGCCGGCGCGGGAACATTTGGAGACCTCGGCCACGGTGGTGGCTCCGGCGGACACGGCCTGCTGAATGGGTGCCAGGGCCACCCCCGCACACCGGCAGATGATGGACTCCGGGGTCAGTTCCGGTGCGGTATCCGCGCCGCTCGGGGTGTCCGCGGCAAGCAACACGGAAGGGTCACCCGGGGCGGCACCGGATCGTTCGAACAGCATGGCCAGTTCGGCACCGGCCTCCGGCGCCCCCAGAGCCACGAATCCGAGGATGTTCCGATCGCGCGAGACCACCTTGAGGTAACGCCCGGTGCGTGGGTCCTCCCAGGTGGCCACGTCGACTCTCGGCTGCTCGAAGGCTCGAGCGTGCACCGAGCCCGCAGCGGTGAGGCTCACGGCCTGCGACTTCATGGTGATCAGTTGCGACACCTGTGAAGGAACGCGGTTGTGGGTGCCGTCCAGAATGTCCGCCAGGGCTTGCGCCTGCTGCCACCCCGGGCCGATCAGCCCGCTCGGGGCGGAATCCTGGTAGTCGATAGCCATACATTCTGGGCACACGGGATTGCTGCACAGCACCTCCGCGCAGTCACCGATCGCGTAGATGTTCGAGGTGCCGTGGACCCGCAACTGATGATCGACCAAAATCCCACGATGGGTCGGTAGCCGCACCTTCTTGGCCCACTCGGTACGGGGCTGCGCTCCGATGGCCGGAATCAACGCGCCGGCTTCTCGCACGGTTCCATCGTCCAAGACGACCCCCGTGAAGCGACCACCCTCACTGCGCACGCCGTTGATGCCCCCGGGGATCACCTGGATACCGGCCTGCCTCAGCACGTGGGCCAGCATTCGGCTGGCGTCAGGATCCAGCTGCCGCGGCATCAGGTCCTGCCCACGGTGGATCAAGCTCACCTGCACTCCGTGCTCGGCAAGGTTGAGCGCAAGCTCGATCCCCAGAATCCCACCGCCGAGGACCAGGACATCCTGGCCCGTCTCGACCACCTCGCGTAACCGCCGAGCGTCGGACATGTCCCGCAAGGGGTGCACTCCGGGTAGGGGGATGGAATCCAGGTGGCACGGATCCGTGTCCAGAACGTCCAATCCGGGGACCCGCGGCAGAACGGCGCGCGCTCCGGTGGCGAAGATCAGATCGTCAAAGGAGATCAACCGGTCATCAGTGGTGTGAAGGTACTGCCCGTCCAAGGAAATGTCGCTGAGCGTGGTACCCGTGAGGAACGTTACCCCCTCCGGGAAGTTGGTCTCATCGCACGCGAGGTCCAGGTCTTGCGGGGTGCTATGCCCGGTGACCAGGTTGGCCAGCAGGATGCGGTTGTAGGCACCTTCCGGCTCGCTCCCGATCACGCACACGTGCACCCGGCTCTGGGCAAGGGGTTCCTCGAGTTCTTCGATCAGGCGGGCGGCCACCGGGCCGAAACCGATGATGACTATGCGACGCACTGTTCCTCCTGGGACACCCACACGCGGGTGGCTTTGAATTCCGGCATCTTGGACAGCGGGTCCGTGGCCGAGGAGACCAAACGGTTCACACTGTTGGACCCTGCGAAGTGGAAGGGCATGAACAGGGTGTCGCGGCGGATCTGTCGGGACAGCCGAGCCCGGGCCTGCACGGTTCCCCGCTCGTTGTGCAAAGTGAGCAGCTGCCCCTCGACCACCCCGTAGAGGTGGGCGGTCTCCGGGTTGATCTCGACTCGCCCGTCAGGATCCGAGGCGAGCAGTTCCGGGACCCGTCGAGTTTGGGCACCCGACTGGTAGTGGCCCAGCAGGCGGCCTGTGATCAGGGTCAGCTCGGCCCCGTCGAAGATCCGCTCGGCAATCGCCCGGGGGGACACGTCCGCCAGGGTGGCACGGCCGTCCGCGGTGGGGAACGAGTCCCGGAACAGGCGCGGTGTGCCCGCGCTGCCCGCCGGGTAGGGCCAATAGCACGCCCTCTCCTGGTCGAGCAGGTCGTAGCTGAGACCCGAGTAGTCCGCGCGGCCACCGGCCGAGGCTCGGGTGAGCTCCTCGAACATCTGCTCCGCCGTTCCGAAGAACATGGTGGAACCCAACCGGGTGCTCAGCTCGGCCAGCACGGCCAGCTCGTCGCGCGCGGCGCCGGGCAACGGCAGCGCCCTACGACGGCGGATGACCCGGCCCTCCAGGTTGGTCATGGTGCCTTCTTCCTCCGCCCACTGCGCCACCGGCAGGATCACGTGCGCCAGCTGAGCGGTCTCCGACAGCACGAAGTCACTGACCACCAGGAAATCCAGGTCGGCCAGTGCACGGGTCACCCGTGTGGCATTCGGGGCGGAGACCACGGGGTTGGAGCCGTGAATCATCAGTGTGCGCACCCCGTGGTCGGTGCCGCACGAGAGCAACAGTTGGGTGGCGTCAATCCCCGGACCGGGGATGTCCTGCTCATCGATGCCCCACACCGAGGCCACGTGCGCTCGGGCCTGCGGGTCGTTGATGGAACGGTAGCCGGGCAGCTGATCGCACTTCTGACCGTGTTCGCGCCCGCCCTGGCCGTTGCCCTGCCCGGTCACGGTGCCGTACCCGCCGGGTTCGCGGCCCGGCAGCCCCAGCAGCAAGGCCAGGTTGATGGCGAGGCTGGTGGTGTCCGAGCCATTGGTGTGCTGTTCCACGCCGCGCCCGGTCAGGACGAACGCGCCTCTGTCCTTGGCCGTGGCCAGCCCGCGGGCGACCGCCCGGATCTTGGCGGCGGGGACACCGGTGAGGCTCTGGACGTGTTCAGGCCAGTAGCGCTGGGCGGTGCGCTTGAGCCGGGCGAAACCATTGGTGCGGGAGGCCACGTAGGCGGCGTCGTAGAGGCCCTCGGCAATGACCACGTGGATCAGGCCCAGCAGTAGTTCCTGGTCGGTTCCGGGGGTCGGTGCCAGGTGGATCCCGCACTCGCGTTCCTCCGAGCGGGTCAGGTCCGCGGTGGCGGACTCGCGCGGGTCGATCACGAACAGCCCGCCGTGCTCCCGCGCGGAGGCCAGGTGCTGGACGAACGGGGGCATGGTGTCCGCCACATTGGAGCCGATCAGTAGCACGGCGTGCGCGCGGTCCAGATCGGTCAGTGGGAACGGTAGGCCGCGGTCCAAACCGAAGGCCCGGTTACCGGCGGCCGCCGCCGAAGACATGCAGAACCGGCCGTTGTAGTCGATCCGACTGGTTCGCAGCACCGCGCGGGCGAACTTGCCCAGTGCGTAGGCCTTCTCGTTGGTGAGCCCACCGGCTCCGAAGATCCCCACCGCGTCGCGGCCGTGCTCACGCTGGGTGCCCCGGATCGCCTCGGTGATCGCTGTCAGCGCGTGGTCCCACGTGGTGGGTTCCAGTCCGTGGGCCGTGCGGATCATCGGCTGGGTGATCCGATCCCCCAGGCCCAGGACCTTGGCCGCGGAGCTGCCCTTGCGGCACAGTCCGCCGCGGTTGGTCGGGAACTCGCGCCCGGTCACCGTCACGGGTTCGCTCGCGTCCGAGTTGGGGGTCAGTGTCATGGCGCACTGCAGGGCGCAGTACGGGCAATGGCTGGCCACCCCGTGGCTCGCGGGCGGTTCTTGGGTGATGAGGGATTCAGACACGACCGTCTCCGAACGTGGTGCCCTTGCGGGCGTAGACGCCCCACGTGATGGCAAGCAGCACCAGGTACCCGGCGGCAAAACCGATAAATGCGCCGTCGTACCCGCCCGTGTTCTCGTGGACGATGCGAAGTACCTGCGGGATCAGGAACCCGCCGTAGGCACCGATCGCGGAAATGATGCCCAACGACGACGCCGCGGCGCGCGTGGCTTTCTGGTCGTCGCCGTAGGCCAGCGAGAACGCGGTGGGGATCATCCGGTAGGTCGAACCGTTACCCATGCCGGAGGCGATAAAGAGGACCAGGAAGCCCAACAGGAACAGCCAGAAGTTACCCAGCCGCAGCAGCCCGATGATCGCCAGCGCCATGATGGCCATGACAGCGAACGCTGCGATCGTCGGGCGGGCACCGCCGAATTTGTCGGCCAGCTTCCCACCGTAGGGACGAGCCAGGGAACCGACCAGCGCGCCGAGGAACGCCAGGGACAGTGTGGCCGCGCCGATGGTGAAGGCGGAGAACTGCGGAAACGTGTCCGCGATGAGCTTGGGGAACACACTGGCGAAGCCCATGAACGACCCGAAAGTACCGATGTAGAGCACCGCGATGACCCACAACTGCCCATGTTTGAGGGCGGCCAGATACGAGCTGACGTCCGCGGTGGCGTGGGAGAGACTGTTCATGCAGTAGTACGCGCCAACCGCACCCAGCAGGATGAACGGAACCCAGAACCAGCCGGCCAGGCTGACCATAGGGCCACCGGTCAACAGCACACCACCGGCGGTGATGACAATCGGCACGGTGAACTGCGCGACGGCCGAGCCCAGGTTTCCGCCGGCCGCGTTCAGACCCAGCGCCCAGCCCTTCTCCTTGGCCGGGAAGTAGTAGGTGATGTTGGTCATCGACGAGGCAAAGTTGCCGCCACCGAAACCGGCGAGCGCGGCCACCGCCAGCAGCACACCGAACGGGGTGTCCGGGTTGCCCAGGCACATCCCCATGCCTACGACCGGCAGCAGGAGCAGCAGGGCGGAGATGACCGTCCACATGCGGCCACCGAAAATCGGAACCATGAACGTGTACGGGAAACGCATGGTGGCGCCCACGAGGCTGGGCACCGAGATCAGCCAGAACTGCTGCGAGGTGCTCAGCGAGAAACCGGCCGCGGGCATGGCCACCACGGCCACGGACCAAAGCTGCCACACCACGAAACCCAAGAACTCGACATAAATGGACCAGTTCAGGTTCCGGCGGGCAATGCCCCGGCCCTCACGATTCCACTGTGTCTCGTTCTCGGGGTTGTATCCGTCGATCCACCGGTTGGGCCGGTGCCGTAACGGTTCATCGACAGCGAGTGTGTCAAGGTCATCCAGCAGACCTTGTTGACGCGTATCCAGTGACATGCGTGGCTCCTTCGGTCGTCACCATTACGAAGAAACCTACGGGCAGGCTGTTTCACCCAGCCGACCAGGCCGGTTACAGAGGGGTAACAAATAATTCACTGCCCCCAGCGACCCTGTGAGAGCTTGTCCGCGCTCGAGATCCCCCCGGCGGACTCACCTGCCGGAACCCCCAGTGGGGCGCTAGCCTGAGGTGCATGTCCTCCCCCGAGCAGATCCCCACCGAGATCCTCGAGCTTGCCCGTAACGCACGGCGGGTGACCGTGCTGACCGGCGCGGGGATGTCTGCCGAATCCGGTGTTCCGACCTTTCGCGATGCGCAGACCGGGTTGTGGGAACGTTTCGATCCCACGGAGCTGGCGACACCGGAGGCCTGGGAGGACGACCCCGCCCAGTGCTGGGCGTGGTACGCCTGGCGTGCATCCCTGGTGCGCGGCGCCCAGCCGCACCCCGGGCACTTGGCGATCGCCCAATGGCAGGCTTACCCCGACATGGACCTGCGGATTTCTACCCAGAACGTCGACGACCTGCACGAGCGGGCGGGGGCCACGGTTCTCGCCCACGTTCACGGAGACCTCTTTGCAGGCTCTTCACAGTTGAGGGTGTAGGAGTTGGGGCCTGAAGCCGCCGGTCTCGAGC
>JAKDKI010000220.1 GCA_030453435.1 Kocuria sp. | reverse complement strand
AGTTATCCACCACGAGAATCTTCACGGACACGAAAGCTACTCCTGCGCGTACAAGGCGATTAGACGGAACTATCGCGCAAGTCTACGCCCGCGCGAGCGGATAGACTGAACGCCGGTTTCACGCCCACGGCGTCTCAAGCTCGCAATGCGTACCGTGGAGGGCCCGGCCCCCGCACGTCCCACGCAGCAGGAGGAATGATCAGTAGTGTCTCAGCCCAAGAAGCGATTCGGTAAGTCCCGCGACTCCCTGGAATCCAACCAGAAGTACGCGCTCACGGACAAGGATCGTCAGCTGACCGAACTGGCCGCCGAGAACCTGCCGCGCAATCGTCACGCGGAAGCCTTCGAAAAGTCGATCGCCCGCGACACTTCCGGCTCCACCTCGGCCACGGCAGACGGCACCGATGAGCTGGACGTCGAGAAGAGCAAGAAGGCTCTGCGGAAAGCGGCCAAGCGCGATCGCACCGGCGACCCCCAGCCGACTCCCCTGTGGTACAAGGTGATCATGATCGGCCTGATGATCGTGGGCTTGCTGTGGATCATCGTGTATTACCTGTTCCAGGGCACCCTGCCCATCCCGGGGATCAACGTGTGGAACCTCATCATCGGCCTGGTCTTCATGATGACGGGGCTGATCATGACCACCAGATGGCGCTGACCCCAGTCACGCGACCGTAGATTTCTCAGCCCAGGAGGCACACCGTGGCCACGCCA
This sequence comes from Kocuria sp., assembly GCA_030453435.1. Lineage (GTDB taxonomy): Bacteria > Actinomycetota > Actinomycetes > Actinomycetales > Micrococcaceae > Kocuria > Kocuria atrinae. The sequence continues at coordinate 3,689 of JAKDKI010000220.1, read as the reverse complement.
TCGCGGCAACCGGATCCAGAACCTGACCCCGTAGATCCCGCCAACAGCGGGAATGCCGGGGACACCACCTCTGACTCGCCTCAGGCACCGAAGGACTCCGCGCCAACTCCGGACATGGAAAAGTCCCGGCCGCAGGATGCTGCGACCGGGACCGCCCCGCTCATTGAAGACCGCAAGGACGATGGGGGGAACAAGCGTCAGATCAATGCCGCCCGCATGGAGGTGCGGTTGCGACGCATTGCGCTGCTCGGTCTTGTCCTGGTGCCCTTGCTGTACTTCATTGTGCAGTCACTGCGCTGACCCTCTCCCTGGCCCGCGCAGTGACCGCATGTGCGGGATCAGTTGGCTTCGGGAGCAGTGAACTCGACGTCCAGGTCGATGTTGACCTTGTCGGACACCATCACGCCGCCGGCCTCGAGAGCCGCGTTCCAGGTCACGTTGAACTCCTTGCGGGAGATCGAGGTGGAGGCGGTGAAGCCCGCACGGGTCACTCCGAAGGCGTCAACGGCCACGCCGTTGAACTCTGCCTTCAGCTCGACCGGCTTGGTCACGCCGCGCAGGGTCAACTCACCGGACACGGTGCCTTCGCCGTCGGTCAGATCCACGCCGGTGACCTTGTAGGTCATCTGCGGGTGGTTTTCCACGTCGAAGAACTCTTCGGAACGGACGTGGTTGTCACGAGCTTCGTTCTTGGTGTCCACGGAAGCCATGCCCACCACGATCTCGCCGGTGGACTGTGCTGCGTCCTCAGCCACGTTGAGCTGGCCGGAGACGTCCGAGAACTGGCCGCGCACCTTGGAGATGCCTGCGTGACGAACGCTGAAGCCGATCTCGGTGTGAGCGGGGTCCAGGGTCCAGGTGCCGGTGGTCATGCCGTTCAAAGTAGTCATAGGGAATCTCCTTAGAAATATCGCGCTCCCCGTTGGCCCGGGGAACAACTGCTTGCTTCGGAAACTACTTTACTCCCCTGTGTTGAGATGTCAACCAATTCCATGGAAACTATTTATATGATCTAGATCATAGAAGAACCCGATCCGGATGCGGATCGGGTTCTCCTAAGTGTTTTCGACGCCGCCCTACGGCCTGGGCTTGAGCCGCACGTTGGGCAGCTTGGGCGCCGGAAGAGCGCCGTCGTGGTGCGAATCGGCCACGACGCTCAGGAACCTGCCGTGCGGATCGGCCTCCGCAGCGGGCGGGGCGTCGTCGGCATTGATGGCGGACTGCCAGGCATCGCGATAGGCGACAATCTCGTCGTGGGAGCGGCCCACAAGGTTCCACCACATGGTGATCTGTTCGCCGAACGGGGTGCCGCCCAGGATCAAAAGGATGACCTGCTCGCCCTGGGGTACCTGGAATTTCAACTTGCGGGCACCGGTCGCGAGGTGGGCCAGCTGAGCGGTCTTGAGAACTCCCCTGGGACCGCCGTCATCGGGGTCCACCTGAATCAGGGTCTTACCCTCGTCCAGCAGCACGCCGTGTTCGAAGTCCTCGTGGAGGTCGAATTCGACCTCCACGGTGTGCTCGGTGGCATCCACCACGAGCTCGGCGCCCAATACGGGATGGAACGAATGCACCGGCGAGCGCTGCCCCGCGAATTCGCCCAGGAACACGCGCAGATCCCAGTCGTCACCGCTCAGCGGCTCGGGGGTGTAGGCCTCGAAACCAGGATCGGTGTCGCGGGATTCATCGGGTAGCGCCAGCCACAGCTGGGCACCGTGCAACACGGTGGTGTCGGCGGTGGAGTATTCGGTGTGGCTGATGCCGCGACCTGCGGTCATCAGGTTGATACTGCCCGGGGTCACGGTGGCCTGATGACCGGCCGAGTCCTCGTGGTCAATGCGGCCGGTGAACAGCCACGACACCGTTTGCAGCCCGGTGTGCGGGTGCGGCGGAACATTCATGCCACCGGTCTCACTGACGTCATCGGGGCCGTAATGGTCCACGAAGCACCACGGGCCGATCATGGTGCGCCCGCGCGCGGGAAGGGTCCTGCGCACCTGCATGGCACGCGGCCCACCCAGCGGAACCTCACGGGGATCGATGATCTCCAGGCCCTGCGTGGGCTCATCCTCTCCGCAGAGTTGCTCTGAAGGATCCGGTTCGATATTGCTCACTGGGGGCCTCTTCCCTTGGTTCTCCCTGGTTCGCGATGTTCCCGCGTTCAGATCTGGTAGTCGATCACGGACTGCTGGCTGAGCCCGTGGAACTGCCGTTGGTGGTACACCAGGGGCTCGCCCGAGCCCTCGTCGCCCAAATTCTCCACGACGGCCGCGTTGAAGACCAGAGCGGGGCCCGCCTTGACTCGCGCCAGCGGCACTGCGCGCAGCACACGGCGCACGCCCAACAGGCGTGGTTCACCAGTGGGTAGCTGCTCCCACGGCATGTCGTCGCCAAAGCGCGGGGCGCCGGAAATTGAGAAGGCACGGGCCAGGTCCACGTTGTCCGCGTCCAGGAAGTGCACCAGGAAGGACTCGGCGTCGGCCACGATCGCGGCCGAGCCCCGCTTGGCCTGCAGGGAGAAACCCAGGATGGGCGGTTGCGCGGAAATCGACGACAGCGAGGACGCAGTGAGGCCCACCGGCCCCTCCGGCCCGGCCACGGTGATGATTGCGATTCCCGCCGGGTGCTGCCCGAAGGCGGACTTGAAACCGTTGATCAGGCTCTCGTCTTCCACCAGGTCCTCCGTGGGAGCCACGAAGTCCGCGACCTTGGCGGACGCATGTTCCGCCTCTTTGCCGGTGGTGGGAACGCTGTCCAGAACATGCTCATGACGTTCCGGCGACATGAGATCAGCGGTGTCCGCGCCGGGCTGCGACGCTCCGGTGGTTGCGTTGCGGGGCTGATCTGTCATGGAAAGTCCTTCCGAGGAGTGGACGCGGTGAACGGCCTCGATGGCTGTGAGGCACGTGGTAGCTGTAACGGGGGCTGACTCTCCACAATTCCAGGCCGCACCGGTTTTATTCATCCCGCCGCGCAACAGTCCGTCACAATCACTGTCTTTCGACCGGCGCTTACGGGGCCGCTTCACCCCACGCGGCTAGCGCAGCGAGCGGTACTCCTTGGCAAAGTGCACGAGCGGCGCGTCCGCGTTACCGGCGCCCTCGCCCCGACCCATGGCCACTACGCGGCCGATGAACACCTCATGGGTGGCAGCGGTATGGCTCGAGACGGTTTCGAGCTCGAACCAGGCCAGGGAGCCGTCCAGCACGGGGGTCCCAGAACCCTCGGTGCGGTGGAATGGGACGGAGTCGAGCAGCCCATCCACGGGGTTGCCGGGGCTGGCCAACCAGTTGGCCACGGAACGCTGGGACGAGTTCAGCAGACTCAGGGTCCACACACCGGAGGTTTCCACGGCCTCGCAGATCCGCCCCATGTCGTAAAGACACACGAGCATGGTGGGCGGATCGTAGGAGACGTCCGCGAACGCGGTGACCGTGGCCGCGTGATCCTTGCCGCGGTGCCGCGAACACACCACGCCCACACCCGCTGCGTGGTCACCGGCCAAGAGCCGATAGCGATCCACTTGTTCGTCCGTGGGTTCTCGATCCACTGCCTCTGCGTCCATGGGTTCAGTCTGGCATTTCCACCGAGGCCGCCGCACCGGATCTGAACGGACCCGCCTAACCCCCCCCGCGTCTCAAGCCCAAACCCTCCGCTAGTCCCGTCCCCGGTCATCCGCAGCGTGATGT
>JAKDKI010000219.1 GCA_030453435.1 Kocuria sp. | reverse complement strand
CCCCCCCCTCCCACCCCCCCCCCGGGGCCGCCCACACCCCCCCCCCCCCCCCCCGCCGGGCCTTGTGCCAAACCCCCCCCCCCCCGGGGGCGTCGCCAAGAGCTCGGTGTGAGAGCTCAGTGAATTACTCGGACATGCTCCGGATGATGGCGATCACGCGCAGGATCTCCACGTAGGCCCAGATCAGGGTCACGGTCAAGCCGAATGCGGCGGACCATGCGGCCTTCTCCGGGATACCGCGACGAACGCCGTCGGTGATGTTCTCGAAGTCCAGCACAAAGCTGTAGGCGGCCAGCAGGATGGCCAAGGCACCCACGATGAGACCCAGCGGAATGCCGAACAGGGTCACGTCGTAGCGCATGTTGAAGCCACCGAGCAGCGAGGTGCCCAGGTTGATCAGCGCGAACAACGCGTAGGCCATGATGGCCACCATGAAAATCTTGGTCACGCGCGGCGAGGAGCGCAGCACGCCCACCTTGTAGAGCACCAGCACGGACACGAAGACCGCGACGGTACCCATGACCGCCTGGATCACGATGCCCGGGTACATGGCCTCGAACATGCCGGAAATGCCACCCAGGAACAGGCCCTCGGCCAGGGCGTAGGCAATGATGAGCACGGGGCTGGGCTCACGCTTGAAGGCGTTGACCAGGCCCAGAACCAAACCGATCAGGGCACCGGGCAGCGCCAGAATGGGCATCATCCAGCCGAGTACACCGGTCACCACAATGCAGACCAGCATGATGCCAGTGCGCATCACGACATCGTCATAGCTCATGCGTCCGGTCTGGGCGGGGCCAGCTGCCGGAGCGTTGTACATCTGTTCGAGTTGTTCGGGAGAGTAACGCGGATCCTGGTAGGAACCGGGCGCGCCTTGTTGCGCGCTTTTCTTGTTGAAGTCGCGCAGGAGCGGGTTTCCACCGGCCATGTGTGCGTCCTTTCGTGACGTATACGGGCTGTCCGTCAAGGGTAGCAGTGACGCGTCATCCCAAACTGGGAGTTTGTGCACAGCGAACAGTGAAGTTCCGTGGGCATTCACGGTACTTTTGGGGCCTTTGTGTTGGTGGTTTGTGAGTCATCAATAGTGTGACCTGGACAACAGTTAAATAGTTGGGCATCCTACTAAAGCACCCCACCGAGAGGAACAATTCATGGATGTCTCCAACACTTCTGCCCTGGTGACCGGAGCGGCCTCCGGCCTGGGCGCGGCAACCGCGGCTGCCCTGGCAGAGCGAGGTGCACGCGTGATCGGAGTGGATCTCCCCGCCGGCATCGACAAGGCCGCGGAGGTTTCGGGCGTCACGTACCACCCCGCGGACGTCACCCAGCCCGACGACGTGCGTGCGGCAGTAGCCGCGGCTGCGGAAACCGGTCCGTTGCGCACGGTGGTCAACTGCGCGGGCATTGCACCGTCCGCTCGCATCCTGGGTAAGAAGGGACCGCATGATCTGGCGCTGTTCGAGACCGTAATACGGGTGAATTTGATCGGGACGTTCAACGTGCTGACCCTCGCGGCGGAAGCCATGGCGGAAACCGACCCCGTGGATGAGGACGGCCAGCGTGGGCTGATCGTGAACACGGCATCCGTGGCGGCCTTCGAGGGTCAGGTCGGTCAGGCCGCATATGCGGCGTCCAAGGGCGGCGTGCACAGCCTGACCATCACCGCCGCCCGTGACCTGGCGAGCCTGGGCATTCGAGTGAACACCGTGGCGCCCGGAATCGTGGAGACCCCCATGCTGGCCACGGTGAGTGAGGAGTACCGGGCCGGTTTGGCCGCCGGGGTTCCCTTCCCCCACCGTCTGGGCCGCCCCTCGGAGTACGCACAGATCGTGACCACGTTCGTGGACAACGACTACCTCAACGGCACCACCCTGCGCATGGACGGCGCCTTGCGCATGGCCCCGCGCTGATCAGGCACTTTCCTTCCCACCACACTCGACACACCGTTCGGAGAACTATTCATGGCTGAGGCCTACATCGTTGATGCTGTCCGCACCCCCGTGGGGCGGCGGGGTAAGGGGCTTGCAGAAGTCCACCCGCTTGATCTCGCCGCGGCACCCCTGCGGGAGCTGGTCAACCGACAAGGCATCGACTCGCAGGACTACGACGAGGTGATCCTGGGGTGCATCGACCAACTGGGTCCGCAGTCCATGGACATTGCCCGCAACGCGTGGCTCGCGGCGGGTCTGTCCCAGGCGGTGCCGGGAAGCACCATCGAGCGCCAGTGCGGTTCCGGCCAACAGGCCATCAGCTACTCAGCGCAGGCCGTGATGAGCGGCACGAGTGAACTGGTGGTGGCGGGTGGCGTGCAGTCGATGTCCAGCATTCCACTCTCCTAGTCCAATAAGGCCGCCGAGAAGTTTGGTTTTTCGGACCCATTCACCGGTTCCAGCGGGTGGGTCCAGCGCTACGGTGACCAGGAAATCTCCCAGTTCCGCGGTGCGGAAATGATGGCCCATCGCTGGGGTTTCACACGGGATGAACTCGAGGCGTTTGCCGTGGAATCCCACGAGCGCGCGCTCAGCGCCCAGCGGGAAGGGCGTTTCGATCAAGAGATCCTCCCGTTGGCTGGGCTGTCCGCGGACCAGGGTCCGCGCGAGCCCGATCTCGACAAGATCAGGTCACTGGAACCCATCGTGGAAGGCGGTCTGCATACGGCCGGCACGGCTTCCCAAATGTCCGACGGCGCCGCGGTCCTGTTGATCGCGTCCGAACATGCAGTCGAGAAATATGGGCTCACACCGCGAGCGCGGATTCACCACATCTCGGCTCGCGGCGACGATCCGGTCATGATGCTCTCCGCTCCGATCGCCGCCACCCGTCACGCGCTGGAGCGCACGGGCATGAGCCTGGATGACATGGATCTGATCGAGATCAACGAGGCCTTTGCAGCGGTGGTGCTGGCGTGGCAGCGAGAAACCGGTGCGGACATGTCCAAGGTCAATGTCAACGGTGGGGCCATCGCGCTGGGCCACCCCATCGGAGCAACCGGTGCACGGCTCATGACCTCTCTGCTGCACGAACTCGAACGTCGGGATGCTCGCTGGGGGCTGCAGACCATGTGCGAGGGCGGCGGCCAGGCCAACGTGACCATCATCGAACGTCTCTGAACAGCCCCACCTTTCTTCGGCCCCGCCCCACCTCCGTAAGGACACGACCACTATGAATGCAGCACGCCAGACCCACGAGACCGAATACGCAGTGGCCTCGGCACAGTCCAACACGGTCGGGGCGTTGCTCCGGCGCACGGTGACCCGCAACGGACCCGCCACCGCGGTTCTGTTCGAGGACAGGCGGTGGACCTACTCCGAGCTGGGTGAGGCGGTCCATCGCGTTGCGCGTCGATTGCTGGATGCCGGGTTGCCCTCCGGCGCTCGAGTCGCCGCCTACGGTGCCAATTCAGATGCCTATCTCCTGCTCTATCTCGCGTGCGCCGAGGCCGGGATGGTACACGTCCCGGTGAACTTTGCGCTCAAGGGCGATGAGCTGGCCTACATCCTGGAGGACTCTGGCTCGAGCCTGCTCGTGGTCGACAATGCTCTGCTTCCACTGGTCGATGACGTGCGGAGTTCCGGACGCGCACCGGACGTTGGCCAGGTGTGGACCATGTTTCCGAATGCGGACTCCAGTGCCAACACCCGACCCGAGGAAGCCTCGCTGCTGGAGACGGCGCTGGACCGAGCGGCGTCGTCAGAACCCGTGGACGTGCCCGTGGACGAAAGCGACCTGCTGCAGCTGTTGTACACCTCGGGCACCACGTCCGCGCCCAAGGGTGCGATGATGACGCACGCCGCCCTGATCGCCGAGTACGTTTCCTCGATCATCGTCCTGGATTTCACGGCGGAGGACCGCCCGCTGATCGCCATGCCGCTCTACCATTCGGCCGCGATGCACGTGTTCCTGGTCCCCTATCTCACGCTGGGTGCCACCGCGCGCGTGATTGCCAAGCCCGACGTCGCTCAGATCCTCGAGCTCGTCGAGAAAGAACATATCGGCTCACTGTTCCTGGCCCCCACCGTGTGGGTCCCTCTGGCGAACTCGCCCGAGCTGGACACCCGAGACCTGTCCTCGCTGACCAAGGCCCAGTACGGCGCCTCCATCATGCCGGTTACCGTGCTGCAGCGATTGCGCTCGCGATATCCGAAGATCGGGTTCTACAACTGTTTCGGCCAGTCCGAGCTGGGGCCGCTGTGCACCGTGTTGCGCCCCGAAGAACATGACGCGCGGCCGGCCTCGTGCGGGCGGCCGGTGTTCTATGTTGAGGCTCGCGTGGTCACGAGCGAGGGCGAGCTGGCCTCGCCCGGTGAGCCCGGTGAGATTCAGTACCGCTCTCCGCAGCTGCTGACCGGGTACTGGAACAAACCCGATGCCACCGAGCAAGCCTTCGTGGACGGCTGGTTCCGTTCCGGCGACCAAGTCACCCAGGACGCGCAGGGCT
>JAKDKI010000218.1 GCA_030453435.1 Kocuria sp. | reverse complement strand
CCAGTTAGGCCATTCGTGTGATCTCCCCCAGTAAGACAGCCCTGCCCGCTGCCGTTACGGCCGCCATTCTGACGTTCACCTCATTCATTCCGGCAGTTGCCGCGGAAACTCCTTCAGAGAATCTCGACCCCGATCGCGGAAACGTGGTTTCGGTTGAGACCGAGGAACTTGAAACGGTCGTCGAAGATCCCAAACTCCCCAGCGCACCACCCAAAACCGGAGACAAGAATCCCGGCGCGACCATGGGTCAGCGCATGAAGTCAATTGAAGAAACCACCAACCTCTCCCCCGAGTCAGAAGCTGAACTCGAGGAGGTCGAGAAGGAACTCGACATCAAGCTCGCGCCGGCGGCGTCGGCCTCGGTCGGGGCCGTGACCCCGGAAACCAGGGAAAGCGCGGAGGCCGATCCGTCCAGCACCCAGACTGTGGGCCCGGCCGGTTCGATGTCTCTGATGATCCAGGCCAACACATGGCGCCCCGCGGGCATCATGGGCATGGACGTCTCCGGTTGGCAGCCCACCGTGAACTGGAGCGCCGAGTACTCCAAGGGCGCGCGCTTCGCATACGTGAAGGCCACTGAGGGAACCGGGTACAAGTCCCCCTCGTTCGCATCGCAGTACCGCGGTTCGTACAACGTGGGCATGATCCGCGGCGCGTACCATTTCGCGTTGCCCAGTGTGTCCTCCGGGGCGGCTCAGGCCGACTACTTCGTGAACAACGGTGGTGGCTGGTCCGCGGACGGCAAGACCCTGCCCGGGCTGTTGGACATCGAGTACAACCCCTACTCGAGCCTGGGCAATACGTGCTACAACATGTCCCAGCCTCAGATGAACTCGTGGATCAAGTCCTTCTCGGACCGTTATAAGCAGCGCACCGGGCGCTTGCCCGCGATCTATACGACCACTGATTGGTGGCGGACCTGCACGGGTAACACCGCCCAGTTCAACACTCACCCGCTTCACATTGCTGCTTACAACACCACCAGCGCGGGCACCATGCCCAATGGCTGGTCCACGTACGACATCTGGCAGTTCTCGGCCTCCGGCCCGTTCTCCGGTGATTCCAACCAATACCGCGGTTCCTGGGCACAGCTTCAATCCATGGCCAGTAATCGCAATTACAAGCCCCTGGGCGGACGTGCTCCGAGCACCAACGCCGGCAGCCAGTCCTACACGGTCAAAGGCGGCATCGGTTCCATCTACCGTGCCACCGGAGGCGCAGCCAAGTGGGGCCAGCCCGTGACCCCTGAACGCGCGGCAGCTTCTGGCGGTCGATACCAGGAGTTCGTGCGCAACCGTGTTAAGGCCACCGCGTACTGGCACCCCCGCACCGGCGCGCACATGGTGCGCAACACTTCGAGCATCGGCAACAAGTTCATCCAGAGCGGCCGCGAACGCGGACTCGGGTTCCCGAGCATCGAGGAGCGTTCGATCTCCGGTGGTGCCTACCAGAGCTTCACCACGACCGCCGGTCGCACTCACAAGGTCATGTGGAGCCCGGCCACCGGTTCCAGGACCATCAAGGAGTACGGGGCTATCGGCAAGCACTGGAGCCAGCGCGGCTATGAGCGCGGATATGGCTTCCCCGTGACTGACGAGTACCGCGTGGGCAACGAAGTGCACCAGCGCTTCTCCAAGGGCTACACCGTGCGTTGGTCCTCCGTAACCAACCGCGTGTGGACCACTCGCTAAGAGGTCCGTACGCAAGCGATCAAAAAGCCACCCGCCAGATTCTGGCGGGTGGCTTTTTCATGGGGCGGTTCAGGGGAACCGGACCCCGGTTCAATTGTTCAGGAGCGACCGTTGAACAGGCTGGTCACCGAACCGTCCTCGAAGACTTCCTGGATGGCACGCGCGATCAACGGTGCGATCGAAATGACTTCCAGGTTCTCGAACTGGTGTTCCTCCGGAACCGGGAGGGTGTCGGTCACGACAACCTTCATGGCACCGCAGTTGGCCAGCCGCTCCACGGCGGGGTCGGAGAACACGGCGTGGGTGGCGGCAATAATGACATCCTTGGCGCCGTTGTCCCGCAACACCTTCACGGCGCCGGAGATGGTTCCGCCGGTGTCGATCATGTCGTCGATGAGCACGCAGGTGCGCCCATCGATATCGCCCACAACCTGCTTGGATTCAGCCTGGTTGGGGACATTGATGTCGCGGGTCTTGTGCACGAACGCCAGCGGGGCACCGCCCAGGCGCTCGGCCCACTGCTCAGCCACGCGTACACGGCCGGTGTCCGGGGACACCACGGTCACGTTGGACTCGTCCACCACGGAGCGCACGTAGTCGCTCAACAGCGGAATGGCCATGAGGTGGTCCACGGGTCCGTCGAAGAAGCCCTGAATCTGCGCGGTGTGCAGATCCACGGACATCAGACGGTCAGCGCCGGCGGTCCTGTACAGGTCAGCCAGCAGGCGGGCCGAGATGGGCTCGCGGCCGCGGTGCTTCTTGTCCTGACGGGCATAGGGGTAGAACGGGCTGACCACGGTGATGGACTTTGCCGACGCTCGCTTGAGCGAGTCAAGCATGATCAGCTGTTCCATGATCCACTGGTTGATGGGCGCAGGGTGGGCCTGGATGAGGAACGCATCCGCACCTCGCACCGACTCGCCGAATCGCACGTAGGTCTCGCCGTTGGCAAAGTCGTACGCGTCGGTGGGGACCAGCTCGGTGCCCAATTCGCGCGCGATGTCCTGCGCCAGCTGCGGATGTGCACGACCCGAGAGCAGAACCATGCGGTTCGACCCTGTATTCGTAATTCCGGTCATGTGAACTCGCTTTCCTCGAAATGCTTGGTGGAGCGCTGGTCGCGTGTCTCGTGCCCGATGTGGACCTGGGATGCGCGGTCAGGATCTTAGGAGCCGTTGGACGCTTCCGCAGCCTTGGCCGCATCGGTTCCGGGGCGGTGCTTCTGCACCCATCCTTCCACGATGACCTGGTTTCCCTCAGTGAGCGCGAGCGCACCGGCGGGCACATCCTTACGGACGGTGGTACCGGCACCGGAGTAGGCGCCGTCGCCAATGGTCACAGGCGCAACGTACATGTTGTCCGAGCCCATGCGCACGTGGTTGCCCACCACAGTGCGGTGCTTGTTGACGCCGTCGTAGTTGACGAAGACGGAGGCCGCGCCGATGTTCGAGTGGTCGCCGATCGTCGCGTCACCCACGTAGGAGAGGTGCGGGATCTTGGATCCTTCGCCGATGGTCGAGTTCTTGGTCTCCACGAACGTGCCGATCTTGCCCTTGGCGCCCAGAACGGTTCCCGGACGCAGGTACGCGAACGGTCCCACGGAGGCGCCCGCGCCCAGTTCGGAGTCACTGCCGTGGGTACGAACCACGGTTGCGCCGTTGCCCACGGTCACGTTGGTCAGGGTGGTGTCCGGGCCGACGACGGCGTCCTCAGCGATTCGCGTGGCACCGTGCAGTTGGGTGCCGGGCAGGATGGTGACGTCCTGCTCGATCTCCACGGTGTCGTCGATCCACGTGGTGCGCGGATCAACAACCGTCACCCCGTTGGCCATGTGCGTCTTGAGAGTGCGCTTGTTGAGGTACGCGCCGAGCTCGGAGAGCTGCTCGCGATCGTTGGCGCCCTCGAGCTCCATGTAGTCCGCCATCTTCAGGGCGTCCACGCGGTGGCCCGCCGCGCGAGCCAGCTTGGGAACGTCCGTGAGGTACTTCTCGGCCTGGGCGTTATTGGTGTCCACCTGGGCCAGGGAGTCGCGCAACACGGCGGCGGCGAAAGCGAAAATGCCGGAGTTGACCTCCACGACCGCGCGTTCTTCCTCGGTCGCGTCCTTGAATTCTTTGATCTCCGCGAGCTGACCATTTTCGTCGCGCAGGATGCGGCCGTACTTGCCCGGAGTGGGGTGATCCGCGGTCAGCACCGTCACGGCATTGCCGTTGTCACGGTGATAGGCCACAAAGTCCTGCAGGGTCTGCGCGGTGAGCAGCGGAACGTCGCCGTAGGTTACGACCACAGTGCCGGATACCGGAGCCTCACGGTCCAGAACCTCCAGACCAGCATCAACGGCACTACCGGTGCCGGGAACATCTGACTGATCCGCGACCAGCACGCTGGAGTCCAGCTCGTTGATGTGTGCTTCCACGAGATCCCGCTGGTGCCGGATAACCGCCACGAGCTGTTCCGGGTTCAGTTCCCGCGCAACCCTGAGAGCGTGCCCGACCATGGAACGACCCCCGATCTCATGCAAGATCTTGGGGGTCTTGGACTTCATGCGGGTGCCCTTGCCTGCGGCCAGGACGATGATTGCTGCGGGGTTGGACCCGGCGGTCGCGGCGTTCTGATCGGCCGCGGTATCGACGATGCTCACTGAGCTAACTCCTCGTGGTTGCTCGTCAGGTGGGGGAACCCATCTGCACCTGGGTGGTTCGTGCGTTCCGCCACTAGGACTCGAACCTAGACTCACGGCTCCAAAGGCCGGTG
>JAKDKI010000217.1 GCA_030453435.1 Kocuria sp. | reverse complement strand
TCGGTACCGAACTGCAGCACGCCGCCCTTCTGCGGGTCCTTCTTCATGACCTGAACGCGCTGACCGGCTTCGATCAAGTCCCACTCGTCTGACTCGGCAGTGGGGTAGTACTCGTGCAGGGCGTCCATGCGCTGCGCACGAGTCTTGGTCAGCTCGCTCACGAGGTACTTGACCAGGTCGAGGTTGGCCAGACCCGCACGGGTCATGGGGTACAAGTTGTGTGCGCGCACGGACTTGGGCAGGTCCAGGAACGAACCGTGCTTCAAGAAGTTGGGCTTGAATCCGCCGTACGGTCCGAACATCACAGCCTTCTGGCCGTTTACGTAGCGGGTGTCCAGGTGCGGCACGGACATGGGCGGTGCGCCCACGGACGCCTGGCCGTACACCTTTGCGTTGTGCTGCGACGTGACGGCAGGATCCGTGTTGCGCAGGAACAAGCCGGAGACGGGGAACCCACCGAACCCCTTGGCTTCCTTGATGCCGGACCTCTGGAGCAGGTGCAGGGCGCCGCCACCGGCGCCAAGGAATACGAACTTGGCGTGAATGGTGCGGTTGTTGTCACTGTTGAGACGGTCCTCGACCTTGACCATCCAGGATCCGTCCGACTGGCGGTTGAGAGTGGTCACTTCCTGGCCGTAGCGAACGTTCGCACCCTTGCTGGCGACGTGGTCGATCAGCTGGTTGGTCAGCGCACCGAAGTCGACGTCGGTGCCTTCCGGGGCGAAAGTTGCCGCCACGCGGCCGGCGCCGCGTCCGTGCATGGTCAGCGGTGCCCAATCGGCGATCTTGTCGCGGTCCTCCGAGAACTCCATGCGCTCGAACAGCTTGTTGTGCGTGAAGGAGTCATAGCGCGCGCGCAGATAGTTGGCGTGGTCTTCGCCGAACACCATGGAGATGTGGGGAACCGGGTTGATGAAGGTGGAGGGGTCCTTGAGCACTCCGCTTTCCACCAGCGTGGTCCACAGCTGGCGCGTCACGTGGTACTGCTCATTGATGTTCAGTGCCTTCTGCGCGCTCACAGAGCCGTCAGCGGCCTGGGGTGCGTAGTTGAGCTCGCACAGGGCAGCGTGTCCGGTGCCCGCGTTGTTCCAGGCGTTGGAACTCTCCAAACCTGCGCGGTCCAGACGTTCCAGGATGGTCATGTCCCAATCGGGCTGAAGATCCTTGAGGATGGTCGCCAACGTGGCACTCATGATGCCTGCGCCAACCAGAAGAACGTCGGTGGATTCTGTGGGCTGAGGTGAAGTCAAAATGTCTCCCGGAATGAGATGCCGGCGCCTCGGTGCGCCGCGTGAGGTTCACATCTAAGACTATCCCCAGCCCGGGACGATCACCGAATAAGGGCCCTTAGGGTAGGCGACCCGTCAGCTGGTGCGAAGGGTCAGGTCGTTGAACAATTCGTGGCCAGTGGACGTCGACGGGAATGTTTCGACTCGATTGTTCACGGCCACAGCGGAGACCGGGTGTGCCAGCGGAACTGCCGGAAGAAGCTCCGAGATCCGGTTGTTGAGTGCGCGGTAGGTGTTGGCACGAGCAGAGTCGCCGGACATCGCAGCCGCACGATTCACCGCGGTGATCAGTCCCCGGTCCCGAACTCCGAATTCTGCGTTGGGAGAACCCAACAACGGACCCAGGAAGTTGTCCGGATCGCGGAACCCGCCACTCCACCCCAGCAGGCTCAAGGCGTGCTGCGACTGCGGATCAGTGACTTTCTGCACGTAGTCGTCATCCCAATTCACGGCCACCGGATCCAGGTTGAAACCAACGCGCGTAAGTTGTGTCGAAATCATGGCGAATACCTGCTCAGGCCTCTGCAAGTACAACCGGGACGTATTGCGGGGGTAATAGAACGTGAGTTTTTCGCCGTTGTACCTGGTATCCGACAAGAGTTCGCGGGCGCGCTGCGGGTCGAAGGCCGGAACCTGTAAGTCCTCCCCGTCCACATTGAAACGGGCCGGGATGAACTGATCGGCCACATTGGTGCCGTTGGGGAACAACTCACGTGCAATTGCTCCCCGGTCGATCGCGGCGGCAATGGCACGGCGGATTCTGACGTCTTGCAGGAGCGGGAGCCTCTGGTTGATACCCACGTACGACACGGAGTATGGGTCCCGGAACAGCACTTGAGTGCCGCTTCGGGCCAGCGGGGCGAAGGCATCCAAACCGACTTGGTCGTAGGCGTCCACCTGACCCGCTACCAGGGCGGCGTACCTGACCTTGGCATCGGTGATACTGCGGAATTCCAGGCGGCCCAGGTCCCCCAGCTCTCCCCAGTAATCAGGATTCACGGCCAGGCGCACGGACAATTCATCCGCAGACTCGAAACGGAACGGGCCCGTGCCCACGGGGTGACTGCGCGAGGTACCGCTTGCGATGCTGTCCGGTGAGGCAATGCCGAACGACGGCTGGGTCAGTGCGTGCAACAGGGGATAGTAGGCGTGCCGCAGCACAAGTCTGACAGTGCGCTCGTCGAGCACTTCGCATCCGTCGTAGCTGGACGGTGTGGACGGGTCCGAGTTGCCGTGGCGGAACACGGTCGCGAACGACGTTCTGCGAGCCCAATGAGCGTCCGATTCCGCCTGGTCGCGCCACTTGTCGAAGTTGGCTCGGACGGCCTCCGCATTGAGGGCGGCGCCGTCGTGGAATGTGATCCCACGTCGAAGGGTGAAAGTCACCGACCGTTCGTCGTCGTCGGTCTCCCATGATTCGGCGAGGCCCGGAAGGGGTTCACCGGTGGACGGATCCGCCGTGACCAGCCCCTCCAGGATCTGGGCGGCGATCCGTGAAGTCTCCACTGAATTGCTGACGGAAGGATCCAGAGTGGCGGGAGCCGCGGCTTGGGCGAAGGTGAATGAGGTGTCCGGCAAGGCGGACGGATTCTGCGATCGTGGAGTGGAGTTACCGCAGCCGGTGAGCACCAGACCCAGCCCGGCCGCGGCCAGGAAGCCGCGACGCCCGAACTGGAATTCCGATGTGCTCAACGGAGCTGATCCTTTCACCGACCGTCAGCCATTGATAGAGCTGACCGGGTTGGTGCGCAAGACGGGAATCGAACCCGCACGCCGTGAGGCACAGGAACCTAAATCCTGCGTGTCTACCAGTTCCACCACTCGCGCAGCTCGCACGGGACTGCCCGGCGAACGTCAACCATGGTAACCGGACAAATCGTGCGCAACATTCCGCCCCGCGGGTCGCGGCCGCTGGGCCTGCGCCCGCAGGGGCAGTGCGACGACGCCGCTCAGGCGAGTTTGAGATCGCGGCGCAGCTTGGCCACGTGGCCCTTGGCGCGCACGTTGTACTGGGCGAGTTCCACCTTGCCGTCGGCATCCACGACAACGGTCGAACGGATGAGACCCTCATAGGTCTTGCCGTAGTTTTTCTTTTCTCCCCAGGCTCCGTAGGCCTCAGCGACCTTGTGGTCCTCGTCGGAGAGCAGCGGGAAGGTCAGCTCCTGTTTATTCGTGAAACGCTCCAGGGCCGCTGGTGCATCGGGTGAAATCCCGAGGACTGCGAAACCTTCCGCCGTGAACGCCGCCAGGTTGTCGCGAAAATCACACGCTTGGGTGGTGCACCCCGGGGTGGACGCCTTCGGGTAAAAATAGACGATCACGCGCTGGCCGCGGTAGTTGGATAGTGATACTTCCGAGCCATTCGCATCCGGCAGCGTGAACTCTGGTGCGGGCTCTCCGGTGGTCAACCTGCTTGTCATAGAGTGGATTCCTTTCGATTGAGTGACACCCGTCTCGCATCTTGACTAGCTGGGCGATAACATGACACTGTTACAAACTAAGGGTTGCGAAGCAGGTTCGTGGGCAGATTAACCACTTGAACGGGGAAATCTACGTCATAAACTTGCACTGTCAGCACCCTGACCATAGTCTGATCGGTTGATCCGGGGCGGGTATAGTAGAGCGTATGTCTTATAGAAACCAGTGGCCCACGAATCGTTTGCTGTCAACCGCAGCGCGGCTGGTGGAGCATGCGTGGAACGAGAGCCTTGCATCTCTTGGTATCACTCACGCCGGCGTGATGGTCCTGGACGTCCTGCAAGCCGAGGGCAGCATGACCCAGGCGCAACTGGCGCACAAAGTTCGCGTTCAAGCGCAGACCATGGGTAAGACCTTGCACCGATTGGAAGTCCACGGGCACATCACGCGTTCCAAGAATGTCCGTGACCGCCGTTCGCACGTGGTTTCCATCTCCCCAGAGGGGGAGCAGGTTCTGGCGACCGCCTCAAAATTGGAGAATGATTTGCTGGGCGAAGGCACCCTGGTGGACGAGGATTTTCGGCGCTCCCTGGCGGACATCATTTCCACGCTGGGTGGAGCTCGATGGAAGCTCGAAGTCTCCGATGACGGAGTCGCCCGGCAGGATAGCGACAAGGCCGTCCCTGCGGAGAAATAAAATCCGCGCAAACTTCTGAACTGCACCACCTCCAGCTGGAGGTGGTGCAGTTCT
>JAKDKI010000216.1 GCA_030453435.1 Kocuria sp. | reverse complement strand
CAGCGACCCTTGGCACTCTCACAGTACTCGAATAAAGTTTCGAATACACCGGGAGGGTGAACGAGTCATGACGGTACTGACTGCGGCGGAAAATACGTGCTCCACGCGGGAGGAAACGCGCGGCACGGTGCGGGTCCACGAGGGATGGGGGCAGCCCTGTGAGGTGCACTGTGATGAGTTTGGGGCCCCGTGCGAGTTGGTCTTCCGCGGTCGGCTTCATCGCGTCACGGCGCCGCCGCAGCGCTGGTACGAACGTCGCCGGTGGTGGGAGCTGGAAGAGCGGGTTCCTCGGGAGAGTGGGGAGTCCGTGGTGGATCGGCAGCACTGGCGTGTCCAGGCCGCACAGCGGGGAGCCGTGGAGCCGCGCACTCTGGAATTGGTGCGCCATGAGATCACCGGCCAATGGTGGCTGCTGGCTGACCAGGCGGTTTGACATTAATAGAACAAAGTTTCGAATATGAGGTATGCAATTCCCTCATTTGCGCGTGGCCTCCGCCTACAGCGCGCACTACGGTGTGGCTCGCCCCCAAGAGCTCGCCCAGGTAGCGGCCTCCTACGGGGCGCAGGTTCTGGCGTGCACCGACAGGGATGGGCTGTACGGGGCGGTCAAACACGTGCTGGCCTGCCAGCAGCACGGTGTGGCACCCGTGTTGGGAGTGGACCTGGCGTTATTGGGTCCGGTGGCCTCGGCGCGGCGGGCCCGTTCAGCGACCGTCGGTCAATCCGGTCAATCCGGCCGGTCCGGGCAGGGCAGTGCACCCCCGGCCCGAGTGATCGGACGCGTGCTCGTACTGGCCACCGGTGGCAACGGGGGAGCCGGGTACGCGGCTCTGTGCCGACTGGTCTCCGCGGCCCACCGGAGCCACGACCATCATGCCGCCCGGCCCATCGGGCTGACCCAGGATCAGATCGCCCGCCACGTGTACCGCGCGGCGTCCGGGGGCAGGCCGGGTCTGGTGGTGCTCACGGGGCCGGATTCGGACGTGGGGTCGTTATTGGCTCGGCGCCGCTACCGGGCTGCGCGCACGGCCCTGCGCGCGTGGAAACGCGCACTACCGGCCGGGTGTCTCACGGTGGAGACCGCAAACCACCTGGCGCCCCAGGGCAGCACCCTCAGCACCGGCCACGCCGTGCGGATGCTCACCGTGGGGCGCGAGGCCGGGCTGCCGGTGATCCTCACCAACGCCGTGCGCTACGCCCACCCCGGGCAAGCCGTCACCGCGGACGTGCTGGATGCCGCCCGCACCCTCATGTCCCTGGAAGAACTGGCCGGCTCGGACCCCGGGGTGCTGCAACCCACCGGGCAGGGCTGGCTCAAGAACACCGCGGAAATGACCCGGCTCGCCCACGAAATCTCCGCGGCCGCGGACCTCGGTGCCACCGGGGCCGCGCAACTGCTCGCGGACACCTACCGGTTGGCCGAACAATGCAGCCAGGACCCCGTCACGGATCTGCGGGTGGGGCAGCCCGTGATCCCGGAAGCCTCCGTCATCGGCCTCACCGGAGACCCCAACGCCCAGCTCAGGACCCGCTGCTACACCGGCCTGGACCGGTTCCACTCCCACCAGGACTGGGACCGCACCGTCCCAGGTCTGAGCGGGGAATCGCTGCGCTCGCGGATGGAGCGTGAGCTGGACGTGATCGCGCAATTGGGCTTCGCCGGATACTTCCTGACCGTCTCCGAAGTCTCCGAACTGATGACGCATTTGAAGGTTCGGCACGCGGCCCGCGGGTCGGCTGTCTCCTCCCTGGTGGTGCACCTATTAGGAATTTCCCCGGTGGACCCGCTCGAGTACGACCTGGTGTTCGAACGCTTCCTCTCGCCACGGCGCAGCACCTTGCCCGACATCGACATCGATATGGAGAGCGCGGAGCGGCACCGGATCTATCACGAGATCTTCCAGCGTTTCGGCAGCAGCCGCGTCACGCTCATGAGCATGCAGAACGCCTACCGTTCCAGGGGTGCGGTGCGGGACGCCGGTCTGGCACTGGGATTGGGGCAGGAGCTCGTGGACCACGTGGCAGCCCAGTTGTGGCGAGTTCCGGGGGCCACCCTGCGCGAGGAAATCGCGCACCGCCCGGAACTGACCCGGCTGGCGGACGAGCTCAAGGCCAATCGACAACTGGACCTGCTGGTGGACCTGACCGAACGCCTGGACCGGCTGCCCCGCCACATCTCCATGCACCCGTGCGGGGTGATCCTCTCGGACGCGACCCTGCTGAACCGTACGCCGGTGCAGGCCAGCGGCATCGGGTTGCCCATGTCCCAGTTCGACAAGCACGACATGGATCCCATGGGCCTGATCAAGCTCGACATCCTGGGCGTGCGCATGCAGTCCACCCTGGCCTACGCCGTCAAAGAGGTGGCACGCATGGAACCGGATCGCCCCGCGCTGGACCTGGATGCGATGTCCCGCGATGATCCGGATACTTTCCGGCTCATCAGCTCCACCCACACCCTGGGGTGCTTCCAGATCGAATCCCCGGGCCAGCGTGAACTCATCGGAACCATGGGCCCGGAGGAGTTCAACGACCTGATCGTGGACATCTCCCTGTTCCGCCCCGGTCCCATGCAAGCGTCCATGGTGCGCCCCTACCTCAACTCCCGCCACGGTTGGAGCACACCCGAATACCCGCACCCGGACCTGGTCGACATCCTCAAGGAAACCCGCGGGGTGGCCGTCTACCACGAGCAGATCATGCGCATGATGGACCGGATGACCGGTTGCGGGCTGGCCACCGCGGACGAATGGCGGCGCAGGCTCGGGTCGGAGACCGAACAGCGTGTGGAGGATGCCTTCCGCAGCGGCGCGCTGGCCCGGGGGTACGACGCGGGGACCGTGGACAAGGTGTGGGACATCCTTCACGCGTTCGGTAGCTTCGGTTTCTGCAAGGCCCACGGCGTGGCCTTCGCCGTACCCACCTACCAGTCCGCGTGGTTGAAGACCCACCACCCGGAGGCCTTCATGGCCGGGGTCTGGGAACACGATCCGGGCATGTACCCGGCTCGGTTGCTGGTGGGGGAGGCCCGGCGGATGGGTATCCCCGTGCTGGGCCCGGACATCAACCGCAGCGTGGACCACCACCGCATTGAACCCGTGACCGCGCGCCCCGGCACCGTGGAACCCGGAGACCTGGACGAAGGCATCCCCTACACCCGAGGCGGTTCCTGGGGGATCCGGATGTCCCTCACCAGCATCACCGGAATCAGCACCACGGAAATCGAACGGATCGTGGCCGGTCAGCCCTATTCCACTCTCACGGATGTGCGCACCCGTGCCAGACCCTCCCGACGGAGCTTGCAGCGGCTGGCCTCGGCCGGGGCCCTGGACAGTCTCCTGAACACCTCCGGCGCTCGCGCGTCCCGCACCGACCTGGTGAGTCACCTGACCCGACGGGCCGATCAACCGGCCACCTCCCGCGGCACCTCGGCCAAGGGCCAACCCGGTCCGGGACAGTTGGCCCTCCCCCTGGGGGACCTGGAACTGACCGGGCTGCCGCCGGAACAGCCCGAACCAAGCACCGAGGAAAAGGTCCGTGCGGAACTGGACACCATGAACATCGAGGTCTCCGCCCACCTCATGGACGGCCACGCGGCCCTCTTGAACTCCTACGGGGTCACCCGCGCCGAAAACCTACTGGGGCTACGCAACGGCACCGAGGTGGTGGTGGCCGGGGTGCGGGTGTCCACCATGACCCCGCCCATGCGCAGTGGTAAACGCGTGGTGTTCATCTCCGTGGACGATGGCTCGGGCGCGGTGGACTGTACCTTCTTCGACGAAGCCCAGGCTCTGTCCGGCCCCGTACTCTTCGCCCCCACCATGCTCCTGGTCCACGGCCACACCCGCCGCACGGGTCCCCGGGGCATCGGCGTGCAGGCAGTACAAGCGTGGGACATGGCCCATCCGGAGACCCTGCCCGATCCCACCACCGTGCTGGGTTCCCAACCCAAACCCAGCCGTGCACCTGCACGAAAACCACAGGTCACGGGCTCTTAACGCAACCTCCCTACGGTGTGAGCCAGCAGCCGCCCACGGCCGCCCGGATTCCATCACACCAGGAGCACGACATGTCCGAGAACACCCCACGCCCCAGCCGCCGGAACCTGATCACCGGAGGCAGCGCGCTCGCCGCCGCCGGCGTCCTGAGCGCCGCACCCGCCGTTGCCCAGGCTGCCCCGGCAACCGCGCCCCAGCGTCGCGGCCGAGGACACGGCCAGATGCCGCTGTCCTTCGGCAAGAACGGGAAGTTCAAGATCGTCCAGTTCAACGACACCCAGGACGGCCCGCGCACCGACCGCCGCACCCTCGAGTTCATGGGCAAGGTCCTGGATCGGGAGAAGCCCCAGTTCGCGCTGATCAACGGGGACGTGATCAACGGGTCCCCGCGCACCGACCGCGAGGTCAAGCAGGCCATCAACAACGTGGTCATGCCCATGGAGTCCCGGGGTATCAAGTGGGCCG
>JAKDKI010000215.1 GCA_030453435.1 Kocuria sp. | reverse complement strand
AAACCTACGACGTGCCCCCGGCCTACATCCCGGTCGAAACCGACCGCGGCCGCAATTCCAAGAAGTGGCGCAAAGGTTACAGCGCGGCCCACCCCAATGGTCCCGCCGACGCCGCTGCTTCGCGTCCTTCCGGTGGCAGCTCGCGTGCCGCTGATGACCCGTTGGCCATCGGCGATCGACCCGCCGGCGAACGCCGCGGTTCGTCCCCCAAGGTCGCCAAGGCAACCGTGTTGATCCTGGCAGTGCTGACCGCACTTCTGATTGTGGCAGCGGTGGTCCTGATCGGCATCGAGCCGCTGGCCACTATGCTGGTCGCGATTGTGGCCGTGGCCACCGGTTTCATGGCCTTTTATCTTCAACGAACGTTGTAAGGCAGACTTAGACCCCTATGATTTCTCGCCGCGAACGCTTCATCCAGATCATCGAGGTCCTCTCCAGACACGGTTTCGGTTTTGCAGTGGGCGGCATCAAGCCCGAATGGCGGGCGCCGTTGGCGCGCGCACGACTGCTCAAGACGCAGACCTTCCACACCCAACCGGAGCACCTGCGCATGGCGCTCGAAGAGCTGGGGCCCACGTTCATCAAGCTGGGTCAGTTGGTCTCCACTCGTCCCGATCTCCTGCCGCCCGGTTACGCGGATGAACTGCATAAGCTCCAGGACAACACGCCGCCCGTACCCGTGGACCAGATCGCCGCGTTGATCGAGGCCGAACCCGATTCGCAGGCCGAGGAGATTCTGGCGCACATCGACCCCACCCCCGTGGCCACCGGATCCATCGGGCAGGCGCACATCGCCACCTACAAGGGGCGCGACGTGATCGTGAAGGTCCGGCGCCCCGGGGTCATGGATGAGGTCAATCGGGACTTGGAAATTATGAGCGACCTGGCGAAATTGGCCTCGCGCTATTGGCCCGCCGCCCGCGACTACGACCTGGAAGGTCTGGTCCACGAGTTCAACGACTCCCTGCGCGGTGAACTCGACTATCTCCAAGAGGCTCGCAACGCCCAGCGGATGAAGGAGAACTTCACCGGCCACCCGCGCATCCACATTCCGGAGATCTATTGGGAGGCCACGTCCTCCCGAGTCTTGACGATGGAACGGATGTTCGGTGTCAAGATCAACAACTACTCCGCGCTGGAGGCTCAGGGCGTGGATCGGTACCTGCTGGCCCGTGAGGCTACGGATGCCATCTGCAAAATGGTGTTCGAGGACGGGTTCTTCCACGCTGATCCGCACCCGGGCAACCTGTTCGTGGAAGAGGATGGCCGCATTGCGATCATCGACTTCGGCATGGTGGGCGAGCTCAGCGAGGAGTTCCGTGACCACCTGATCACGCTCATGCTGGGCGTGGTGCAGAACAATGCCCGCCGGGCCACCACTGGTTTACTGGGGTTGACCGCCACCGGTGAGCACGATGTTTCCAAGCGCGATCTCGAGCGGGACGTGTCGGTCATGATGCGCCGCTACGCCAATAAGCCGCTCGAGGAAGTGCGCGTGGGCGAACTCATGGGCGATTTGGTTCACGTGTTGCGCTATCACAAGCTGCAGTTGCCTCGGCAGTCCGCGCTGTTGCTGCGCATGCTGGTGACCGCGGAGTCCATGGGTACCGGCTTGGATCCGCACTTCGACTTGGTGTCCGTGCTGCAGCCCTACGCGGAGCGGTTCATTCTGCATCGGCTCTCGCCGGATGCCCTGATGGCTCGGTTGCGTTCATCGGTGGAGGACGCCATGCAGATGAGCGTGGACATCCCCGAGTACGTGCGCCGGCTCATCGTGGTGCTCGAGCGCGGCGGCTTTGACGTGCACTTGCGCACCGAGGAGCTGGAGCCGGTGATGAAAAGCGGCGCCAAGATCGGTCACCAGGTGGTGGCCGGCGGCATCATTGCCGCATCGATCAACGGCACCGCTCACATTGTCGCGTCGGATCCGGAGCGATGGAAGAAATATCACACACCCATTATCGTGGGAGGAATGTCCACGGTGGGTGTGCTGAGCGGGTACTTGGCGGTCTCCTCCAACGTTGACCGTGCCCGCAAACTGGTGCGCACCTTACGGGGTAAACGCCGCAGGGGTCTCTCGTAGCACCGGGCGACTAGTTGCGGTCCCGGTCCCACTGTTGCTGGGCTGGGCTGGGGATCACCTGGGTGGGTTCAAAGGACTTGGGTTTGAGCTGAGCCCCGTGAACGAACGCCCGTAGGTGTTCATTGCTTTCCATCACCTGATTGGCCAGGCCCTTCACGCCCTGAAGTTCGCCACGGATGGTCACGTAGGAGAATTCCGGGTCCAGCAGCGGGACCAGTGTCATTCGCAGGGCCTCTTGGATCGACGAGGCCCGCACGGTCTCGAGCATCGGCGCCGGAAGAATCAAGCGCGGTAGCTGGTTCACCAGGATCTCGACATCCGCTCCGTGCGAGGTCTCCACAAACCGCAGTTCGCACCCGGGGTGAGCGGCCAGCAACATGCCAGCTTCCCCCACGGCCCCGAACAACGTGGTAGCGCGGTCCAACACCGCGCGT
The DNA here is from genome assembly GCA_030453435.1 of Kocuria sp. Classification (GTDB taxonomy): domain Bacteria; phylum Actinomycetota; class Actinomycetes; order Actinomycetales; family Micrococcaceae; genus Kocuria; species Kocuria atrinae. The sequence goes on along the minus strand of JAKDKI010000215.1, from coordinate 1,950 downwards.
GTGGCACTCTTTGTACGTGGCGGCACCAGCACGCTGAGAAATCCTGAGTTGGCTACCTTGATGTTGGTCTGTAGGTCGAAGGCTGACGGCCCTACCCTCATCAGGGTGACTTCCATGGCATCCGGGTCCAGGCGCTCGGAGTTGAGCCTCACGATTTCATGGGTCAGTTTTTGTAATCCCGTGAACGCTTCACCCAGGGCGGCGTTGGGAATGCTCAACTGTTGTGCCTGAGAGTTGTAACACGTGATCAGCGTTGACGATCTGGTGATGGTTCGGGTGGCGACACCGGCATTCCGGCGGGTCGCGTGTGGTGCTGCGTTGTCTTCATCCGATGAGCTGCGCGCAGCTGCCATGGACACTCCCCTGCTCAATTCTCTCGCTGATGTCGGCGACTCCTACTGGGGACGAACCCGGCCGAGGGGGCGGTTCATCGTGCTCCTTAATCGCACCGACGTACACATCCTAGGCCACAAAATGGATTTCTAGGCACGGTTACCTTCCAGTATCGTCCCAGGTTATGGGGGATAAAGCCGTTTAGCTACGGGTATCCGTGGGCAATGTGTCCTAGACTGACAACGAATCTCGCGTCCCCTACAGCGGTGCTGCTGTGACCCACCCCCGAGGGTCAGTCCCCAGGTGCACCGCCGTGATCGCGTTTGCACCTGGAAGAGGAATATTCATGCACACGATCATGCCGATCTACGGCACTCGTCCTGAAGCCATCAAGATGGCTCCCATTGTGAAAGCGCTTCAGGAAAGCCCCCTGTTCAACTGCGTGGTGACCGTGACCGGCCAGCACCGAGAAATGCTGGATCAGGTCAACGAAATTTTTGAGATCACCCCCGATCACGATCTCAACATCATCCAGCCCCGTCAGACCCTCAATGGCGTGCTGACCCGCACCGTGGACGGCCTGGACAAGATCTTTGCCGAGAACGCCCCGGATGCCGTGGTGGTCCAGGGTGACACCACTACCTCCACCGCCGGTGCCATTGCCGCCTTCTACCGCGGCATTCCCGTGATCCACGCGGAGGCCGGCCTGCGTTCCTTCGATCTGTTCTCTCCTTTCCCGGAGGAAGCCAACCGCAAGCTCACCTCCCAGATCGCGTCCCTGCACCTGGCACCCACCTCCACGTCTCGGGACAACCTGCTGCGCGAGGCCATCACTCCCGAAGACATCGTGGTTTCCGGTAACACGGTGATCGATGCCCTGCTGCACACCGTGGAGAAGCAGTTGCCCTTCTCCGATCCGCAGCTCGAGGAGATCGCCCAGTCCGGCAAGCGCGTGCTGTTGGTGACCACCCACCGCCGTGAGAATCAGGGTGAGGCCATGCGCGGCGTCGGACGCGCCCTAGCTCGTATTGCGGCTGCTGAGCCGGACCTGACCATCGTGTTGCCCGTCCACCGCAATCCGGCCGTGCGTGAAGCCGTGCTGCCCGCCATCGAGAACTTGCCCAACGTGGTGGTCACCGAGCCGCTGGCCTACGGCGAGTTCACCCGCATGCTGTCCGTGGCACACCTGGTGCTCACCGATTCCGGTGGAGTCCAGGAGGAAGCCCCCTCTTTGGGCAAGCCCGTGCTGGTGATGCGCGAGAACACCGAGCGCCCGGAAGCTGTGACGGCCGGCACCGTCAAGCTGATCGGTACCGACGAAGAGCGCATCGTGGAGGAAGTGGACAGCCTGCTCAACAACCAGGCCATCTACGAGGCCATGGCCAACGCCGTGAACCCCTACGGTGACGGCAAGGCCGGCGCCCGTACGGTCGCAGCCATCTCTCAGATGTTCGGTGTTGGCGAGCGTATTCCGGATTTCGATTCGCAGGTCTAATTAGTCCATCCGTAACTCTGGGGGAAGAGGACACACATGAAACTGACGGTCATTGGTACGGGGTACCTGGGTGCAACCCACGCTGTCTCCATGGCGGAGTTGGGCCACGAGGTGATCGGCCT
>JAKDKI010000214.1 GCA_030453435.1 Kocuria sp. | reverse complement strand
CTACTTCCCCGGAATCACGCGGGAGTAGGGGCCTTCTTCATGCCCGGTCCTGGTCCTCTGCCCACGTTCTGCCCACATTCGTCTGCGAGAAGGCGTGATCCAGGGAGGTCGCCACGGCCTCGAGATCGTCATCGAACAGGTCCGCGTAAACGTCCAAAGTCATCGCCGCCGAGGCGTGTCCGAGCATCCGCTGCACGGCCTTCACGTTCGCCCCGGAGGCCACCGCCAGCGACGCCGCAGTGTGGCGGAGGTCGTGAACGGTCATCTTCGGGAGGCCGGCCCGCTGCAAGGCAGCGGTGAACCATGAGCGGGTGCTGCCGTCGCCGGTGAACAGGTTGGGGCGCGGCTGGAAGCCACCAGAACGACCGGGGAACACCAGATCGTCGTCTGCCTTGTCCTCGATCTGCTGGGCGACCAGCGGCGCCAGGAACGCTGGGTAGGGCACGGCGCGCTGCTTGTGGGACTTGGGGGTGCCGACCTCGAATCGGGAGCCGGTGAGCTGAACGGCGTTGCGCTCGACCCTGATCCGCCGGCGGGCGGTGTCCACGTCTTTGACGCGCAGCCCGATCGCCTCACCCCACCTCAGCCCGGTGTACCCCAGCACGAGCACGAGGGCCGGTCGGTCTGAGGCGTCGGCCAAGGCGTGCAGCTGGTCATGCGACAGGTAGACATGGGGCTTCGCCACTTTCCGGGGCAACGCGACACCCTCAGCCGGGTTCGCGAGGATGCGACGGTCCCGGACAGCGCCGGCCAGGATCGACGACAGCACTCCGTGGGCGCGCTTCACCGTCGTGGGCGACTTCTCCCGTGCGAGCTCCGCGACCCACGCCTCCACATCGGAGAATCGCACCTCCGAGACGGACGTGACGCCCCAACGCGGCTGCACATGATTCCGCCAGGCCGACTCCACGCTGCGGACCGTGGAGGGCTTCAAGCTCGAGCGGCTGGCGACCCACCTCTCCCCTAGCTCCCCGACCGTGACACGGGTGTCAGCGGGGTCGATCCACTCGCCGCGGTCCTTGGAGACTTCGACGGTACGGGCGAAGCGCTCGGCATCCCTCTTGGTCGTGAAACCGCGCTTGTCCGTCTGACGCCGATCCGGAGTCCTATAGCGGACCCGGTAGCGACGGCCCGCCTTCGTCGCGTACGACTCAACCGTTGCCACGGCGCCGCTCGATCTCCATGCGCAGCTGCTCTGTCAGGGCGCGCGTCACATGCCCACGCGCCTGGGCCGTAGCCCCGGGGTCAACCTCGGCATCCCGCTCAGCTGACAGCCGCCTGCCCCAAAGCCGTCGCGCCGTCACCTGGACCACCCATACGGGGACGCCCAGCTTCGTAGCGGCCTTTCGATCGGCGGCGTCCGGTGCACCCACTGCATCCAGGGCATCCATGTCGAGATCCTGCAATCCCCATTCAGCCAAGTCCTGCATGGCGACATCGGCGGCCACGCTGGCCCGTTCTGCGAGGCCACGGAACCGCTGGCGCGCTCGAGGAGTGAGACTCAGCACCACTGGCCCCCCTGTCAGTGCGGCGTGCATGTCCGCAGGGGTGAGCCCCATGTCCTCGGACACCGGCACTAGGTCAGCCGACCGCATGAGGTCAGGGACGGTCACTGCGTCTCCACTTCGGGAGATAGCCGCCGCCAGCGTCAGGAGCTCGGCGATAGACACGTTCTTGCGACCCGCCTCGAGTTCGTAGACGCGTTGGGCAGCCCAAGCGAAGCCTGCGGTCCTCATGTTCTCTGCCAGCGTCTCGGCATTGATCCCCTGATCGGCGCGGATGCGGGCGACGTTCTGGCCGATGACGGCACGGATGGACTGCGGCACAGGGTCACTAGGTGGCATGACACCAGGGTACAGGAGTTCGTTCGCTTGACATCACTGGCTGTCCCGCCTAATGTCGTTCAGGACAACGTAATCCCGTTGTCCTGAAACTGAAGGAGACCAGAAGTGAGCGACTACAAGACCCCCGACGAGCTCGAGCAGTGGATCGGCATCAAGAAGGCGACCCTCGCGAACTGGCGCTACCGCGGCGTTGGGCCGGAGTTCATCAAGGTGGGCGGCCGTCGAGTCCTCTACTCCACCGAGACCGTGGAGGAATGGCTCAAGGCGAACACCCGGACGATGACCGGCTCCGCCGCCTGACCAACCCAGCCGAGGCCGCATGCAGCGGCAGGCACCACCTGGTGCCGAAGGTCCCCTGAGACGGGGCCGGAACGGAGATATCCCATGCCCACCAAGCTGATGGCGATGCGACAGCGCGTGCACAACGAAGCCGCGGCCATCCGACAGGAGCTCGCGAGTGACGGTGCGGACGGCTACACGCTCGCCCAGATGACGCTCTCAAACCGGAAGGCCAGCGACATCGCGAAGGTCGTTCTCGACCACCTCGACGGGATCACGGGGCCGGAGTACACGCCCCTGACGTACGCGGACCCGACGGCGACCGCGGCGATCCGGAACGTCCTGCGGGAGTACGCCCGATGACCCGCCGCCGCGGAGACAGCGAAGACCCGCACCCCGATTACCACGACCAGGGCATACCGCCCGGAACGAGAAAGACCCGCCCCAGCGCCGAAGCTTGCCGGCGAAGCGCTGAGACGGGCCGCAGTACCCCTACCAACAAGAAGGAGCACCAGGTGACTATCGCACCCAATCGTACCGTGACCCAGCCACCCACGTGGACGGTCGAGTACGACCCGGAGACAGGAAAGTCGTTCGCCATGGGGCCCGCGGTGTGGGAGCCGGGAATTGACATCTACACGGCTCTGGACAGCCACGCAGGCCCCCGAGCATACGACGCCGACGGCAACGTAATCCCGACCGGGGACCTGCTCCGCTACGCATGCCGACTGCTGCGCCTCCACGATGCCCTCCGCACCGCCCAGAAGGAGGCCCAGCGATGAGCGGCGACCTCCGCGACTCCGCGCTGACCGTCCTCGCGGTCAGCCTGCTCTTCTGGGTCAACGCCCTCGGCGCGCACGCACTCGTGAACTGACCCCCAACCACCACGACCTGCGGCCCCGCAACCCGGGGCCGCAGGCATATCCACTGGAAGGAGGGAACCGACATGGACTCCAGGTACCCGTGCCACTACCTGACGGACCGCCGCGTGCAGCGCCTGTCCGACGGAGCGCACCGCACGCTCGTCACCGCGACCGCCTGGTGCGTGGACAACCGCACAGACGGCGACGTGCCGGCCGAGGACCTCGACCTCATCCCGCGGGCCAAGGCCGAGCACATGGCCGAGCTCGTGAAGCGCGATCTCGCGATCGTCACCGACGACGGCTGGCTGCTCACTGAGTACGGCAAGTCTCAGTCCAGCGCCGCCCAGATCGACGCAGCTCTCGAGGCCAGGCGAGCCAGCGACCGCGAGAGGCAAGCCAAGGCACGCGCCAAGAAGAAGCCCCGAACCGACGCCAAGGCCCCCACCGAGGAGCAGGTGTCACGTGACTGTCACGTGACATTCGGAGGTGAGGAGAGGCGAGGTGAGGAGAGGCGAGGAGAGGCTTCTTTTGATGAGGAAGATTCCTCAAGCGCAAGCAACGACCCGGAGGACTTCACCTCCTGGCCTGTTGCTGCGATCCCCTCGGATGATCCGGGTCCGCGGTCGTCGGTGACGGGTGAGTCGTGGCCTGACCCTCTGGTCCGTGACGCGGCGGAGCCTGCCCGGTCGTATTGCCGGGTCGGTGGCTGCGCGAACCGGCCTTTGCCGGGCATGGCGGAGTGCGTGGAGCACGCGGCTGGTCGTGAGCAGTTCGAGGAGTCGAGGGCTCGGCAGTTGGCTGAGCTCGAGCAGATGACAACAGGAGGGCAGGCGGCATGAGAGAGCCGAGCTATCAGCAGGTGATTCACGTCTATGCGCGGATGGCGCGGGAGGCCAAGTATCGGCCGGCTGCACCAGGCGACGGCCTGGGCAACATCACGGTCCCGGTCGCGGAGCTGGACATGAAGCAGGAGGCCGCGGCGTACGCGGAGGCGTGGGGCAGGGAGGAGCAGTCGATGGACTTCTTCTTAGGCTGCCCGTCGTTCGGGGATCGGCCGGCGCTGGTGTTCCTCGTGGAGGCGGCTCGGCTGCTCAACGGAACAGAGCGGGCAGGTGCGGCGCATCTGCTGCGGATGGCCCTCCGAGAGCTCGAGGGCGACGCATGAGTCCCGCGAGGCCAAGAGCGTTCGACTGCGCGGTCTGTCACCGGGTGATCCGCCCGCGCCGGCTGCATCTGATCGTCGGCAGCAGCGTGGTGTGCATGGGCTGCGCGGGCACGACCGCAGCCCACGACCTCCCCGGGTGCCCGCTCGCCTGGCACGACGGTTGGGCCCACGGGCGGCCCTGCGCGGATCGCCTGACAGCGACAGTCGTCTCGGGCTGGGAGGGCGGCTAGTGGCGCTGCTCCTGCCTGCCCCAGCTATCCCCACTGCATCCAATGATCGACGAGCCGGCTCTCGTCGTCCTACAGCCCCCGGAGGCCAAGCATGAACCCCA
>JAKDKI010000213.1 GCA_030453435.1 Kocuria sp. | reverse complement strand
GCGGCGCATTTTCCGGGCGTCAACAACACCACGATCTGGTCGGATCCGCGCAGCGGTAGTCATATCGCGGTAGATTCTTTCATTCACATGGCGCAGACCGCGGAGCGCGGCCTCATGGACTTTCTGTTCCTGGCCGAGGGCCTACGCCTGCGCGAAATGAACGGCAAGGTGTATGACCTGGACGTCATGGGCCGCCCCGATACCCTCACGGTGCTGTCGGCGGTGGCCGGAGCCACCGAACGGATCGGCCTGGCCGGCACCCTGACCGCCACTTTCCATGAACCGTACGAGCTGGCGCGCCAGTTCGCGACCCTGGACCACCTCTCGGGTGGCCGTGCCGCGTGGAACGTAGTGACCAGCCCCGACGCCTTCACCGGCGAGAACTTCCGACGCGGCGGCTACCTCCCCTACCCCCAGCGTTATGAACGCGCTGAGGACTTCATCGACGCAGCCCGAAAGCTCTGGGAATCCTGGCCCGGTTCGCCACAGGATGCGGACGAAATGGCCGGTGCGTACGAGCACCGCAGCGAGTTCTTCGACATCTCCGGTCGCTTCGATGTACCCCGCAGCCCGCAGGTTCATCCCGTGATCTTCCAAGCGGGCGATTCGGATTCGGGTCGCGAGTTCGCCGCTGGTTCTGCCGACGTCATCTTCACGCGTCATTCAGAACTCGAGGACGGCAAAGCCTTCTACAGGGACACCAAGGGCCGCCTGGCCAAGTACGGCCGCGCCGAGGACGATCTGCGCATCTACCCCGGTGTCTCCTACGTCCTGGGTGACACGGATGCCGACGCCGCCGAACGCGCCCGCGAGCAGGCCTACGCGCAGCATTCCGGTGCCACGGCGATCGCGACCTTGGAACGCGTGTGGAACACGGACCTGTCCTCGTTCGATCCGGACGGCCCGCTCCCCGATTTCGACCCCGTGTTGGACGGCCCAGAGGTCTCCCAGGGGCGCGTCAAGCACGTCAAGGACCCGGTGGCCACTGCCCGGCGCTGGCGCGAGATTGCTCAAGCGGAAAACCTGTCGATCCGTGATCTGGTGGTGCGGGAATCTCCGCGGTTCGCGTTCGTCGGTTCGGCCGACACCGTGGCGCAGAAGATGAACCAGTACATCCAGGAACGCGCCGCGGACGGTTTCATCCTGATCCCCACCGTGGTTCCGGGTGGCCTGGACGAGTTCGTGGATTCGGTGATTCCCCGCTTGCAGGAGATGGGCGTGTACCCCGATTCCTACCCGGGTGAGGACCCCACCCTGCGCGCCACTATGGAGCTCGGCCAGTACCGCCCAGCCACCGAATGGTCGCAGGCACGCACCGACGCCCGCGCCGCAGCAACCAACGGTCAGGAGGCCTGACATGAGTACCACACCCTTCGTGATCGCCGCCCGCATCACGCCTCGTCCGGGGGTCGACCGACTTGATCCCGCCGAGTACTTCTCGGGTGCCGCCGTTCGTCAGGCAGCCATGGATGCAGAGACCGCCGGCGCCGCTTTTGTCCTGCTCGACGACGATTTGGACGCCGCGAGCACTACCGGGCCTGCCGCGGGTCGCCTGTCCGCGCTGCAGACCTCCGCATGGTTGGGCCCGCAGACCTCGAGCGTCGCTGTCGTGCCCACTCTGCGCACGACTCACACCGAGCCGTTCCTCATGGGCACCGAGAGCTCCTCATTGGACTGGGCCACTCACGGTCGCGCGGGAGTCTTGTTCGCGCCGTCGTTGGGTGCCGACGCCGCCGCCAACGTTGGTCGACGCGACACCCCGTCCGCGCAGGCGGCCTGGGCAGAAACCGCGGACGTCATCGACGTGGTTCGCAGGTTGTGGGACTCGTGGGAGGCGGACGCTGAGATCCGTGACCAGGCCACCGGTCGTTTCGTGGACCGCGCCAAGCTGCATTACGTGGACTTCAGCGGAACGGATTCCGCGGGTGAAGAGTTCACCGTCAAGGGGCCCTCGATCGTTCCGCGGCCCACACAGGGACACCTCCCGGTCTTCGTGGAACGCACGACTGAGGCTCCCTTGGAGGCCTTGCGTCCCGCCGTCGAGCAGGCAGATGTGGTGCTGCTCCCAGCAGAGACCGTTGGACTTGAAGCCGTCAAGGTTCTCGACTGGAACCCGGGGGCACGCGTGTTCGCCGTGATCGACGCGGATTCAGACACTCTCGATCCGGAGATCGTGGGGCGATGGGTGCAGGTCGGGGTAAGCGGCGTGGTCCTGGAGACCGGCCCCCACGATGTGGAACTGGCCGTGCGCGCTGCCGCAGGGGTGGTCCCGGAACTGGTGGGCGCTGAAGTGTCAGCGGATGAAGAATCCACGCTGCGCGAGCGCCTGGGCCTGCCGCCCGCGGAGAACCGTTACGCCAACTCCTGAGCACGGGAAAACCCCGTCGATTGGGGCCTGCGCGGGGTTGTCTGCTACTGTCTTGGGTGCATCTGAACCGTGCTCGGTTCTGCTGCGCCACCTTAGCTCAGTCGGTAGAGCAATTCCCTCGTAAAGAATAGGTCGCCGGTTCGATTCCGGCAGGTGGCTCCGAACGGAAGAAAACCCCGGGGAACCTGATCAGGTTCCCCGGGGTTTTCTCGTACCCGTGCGATTGCCGCCCGAGTGGGCGCGCTCGGCCCGGTGGATGCCCGTGCGGGCCGGAGCGCACCAACGAGGTGAGTTGCGGTCAGACGGTCAGCTGCCCGTCCAGCATGGTGACCTCACGGTCGGCCATGTCCACGAACTCCAGGTCGTGGGTGACCACCACAGTGGCCAGGTCGAACTTGCGGGTGAGGTTCTTGATGAGCTGCATGACCTCGGCCGAGCGCTGCTGGTCCAGCGCGGAGGTGGGTTCGTCCACCAAGAGCAGCTTGGGTTCACCCATGAGTGCCCGCGCAATGTTCACGCGCTGCCGCTGGCCGCCGGACAGTTCGTGCGGGCGGCGTCGCCCAGCACCCTCCAAACCCACCAACTCGAGCAGTTGCCGCGCACGTTCACGAGCCTGTCGCTTGGCCGCCCCGCGAGCCCCGCGGATGTGACTGGTGACGACCAACTGGTCCTCTGCCTTGAGGGACGGAATCAGATTGGGCTGCTGGAACACGGTGCCCACGTCTTCGCGGCGCAATCGCGCGCGCTCCTTTTCGGACAGCGTCCCCACGGAGGTCTCCCCAATCAGAACCTCGCCGGAGGTCGGCTTCAACAGGGTGGATGCCACGGCCAGCAGCGAGGACTTACCCGAACCAGACGGACCGGTCAGCGCAGTCATGGTGCCGGGAACGGCCGTCAGGGACACGTTGTCGAGCGCGGTGATGGTGCGGGGAGCGCCGTCGGGCCCCTTGCCGTCAGGGTAGGACAACGTGACGTCACGCAGCTCGAATGCCGGTGCTGCGACTGCGCGGTCCTGGTCGCTCCAGGGTGCGGTGTGAGTAGTGGTGGTCATGTCAGTTACCTCCCAGGGCAATCATGGGGTCGACTTTGGCAACGCGGCGGACGGCGAGCAGCGAACCGACGATGCCCAACAACAGCACACCGAGCGCCGGGATGGCCACGGCGGCGAGCGAGAACAGGAACGGAACAGCAGTGACCTGTGTTGCCACGAGCCAACCCATCAGGCCTCCCACCAGAGCACCGATGATCACGCCCAAGCCGACCACGAGCGTGGCCTGAACCAAGGAGTCACGCACCAGGTAACCGCGCGAGGCTCCCAGTGCGCGCAGCACGGCCACGTCGCGGGTGCGCTGAACGGTCCACACTGTGATGAAGGAAATCACCACGAGCGCCGAGATTCCGTAGAGGAAGGCCTGCATGAGCATGAGCGACCCGTTCTCCGAGGAATAGGACGGGATGGCTTGGAAAGACTCGCGGGTCGTCTGGGTCATGGTGTCGACCCGCTCATCCAGGTTGGCGGCAATCTCGTCCATCTGAGCGGAATCGGTGCCGTCCGCGAACTGGACCATGATCTCGGTACCCACGGTGGCGCCGGGTTGGTGAGCGACCGCGAGCGCGTCCGCCTCGGTCAGCCACGCGACGGGAAGGTGGCTGTAGAACTCGTCCACCACGAAACCGACAACTTCGAGGTCCTTACCGCCGATCCCCACGGTGTCGCCGAGGCCGATGCTCAGATCCTCCGTGTAGGACTCGGACAGCACGATCTGGCCGTCCTCGGGGCGATGCTGGCCGTCGAGCATGTCGACCTTCTGCGCGAACATCGAATCCTCGGGCAGGCCCATGACAGCTCCGGTGGTCACCTTGGAATCCGATCCCACCTGGGTCAACGTGACCACGAGCGGCTCGGCGTGTTCCACAGCGGGCTCGGCGGTCCAGGCGTCCAGCTGTTCCTGGGTGATCTGCGAGGTGGTGAACGAGGGCATCTCGTCCGTGCCCTCGGCCGGGCCGAACACGATGCGCTGTGCGTCCAGTGTTTCCAACGCGGCGGTGTTCTGCTTACCCAATCCGTTGGTCAGCCCGCTCAACATGATCAGGAGAATGGTGATCAGCGCGACCACCGACGCCACCAGGGCTAC
>JAKDKI010000212.1 GCA_030453435.1 Kocuria sp. | reverse complement strand
GTGGGGGGTGGGGGCCCAGGGGGGCGTTGCTCACGCCCCCGGGGGGGGGGGGGTGGGGGGGCGCGCCCCGGTGTTAGCGCGCGCCCGACGAATCGAAAATGAGGCCTACTCGTCGGTGACGAGCAGCTCCACCTCGATGTTGCCGCGGGTGGCGTTGGAGTACGGGCAGACCTGGTGGGCCTGCTCAACTAGCTCGCGAGCTTCGTCTTCGGGCAGGTTGGGGATCACGGCCTCGAGGACCACGGACAGGCCGAAGCCCTCGCCCTCCTTGCCGATGGAGACGCGGGCGCCCACGGCGGAATCGCCCAGGTCCTTCTTGGCGGACTTCGCAACCATCTGCAGGGCCGAGTGGAAGCACGCGGCGTACCCGGCGGCAAACAGCTGCTCGGGATTGCTGCCGTTGCCGCTGCCGCCCATTTCCTTGGGTGGGGCCAGGTCGATCGAAACGGTGTCGTCGCTGGTGCGGACGTGGCCGGAACGGCCGTCCCCGGTGCTCAGGGCTTCTGCGGTGTAAATGGCTTCCATGGTGTCTCCTTCGATAGTGACGATGACACAACTATATTGTGCACAATCTAAATGTGTCCAGGGTTCTTGCTAAAATTCGGGTGTGACCGCCTCATCCTCGCCGCTGGATCTCGATAACCAGCTGTGCTTCGCCCTGTACCGCGCGAGCCATTCCGTGGTGCGCGCTTACAAAACTGAGCTGGATCAGCTGGGCCTGACCTACCCGCAATACCTGGTCATGCTCGCGCTGTGGCAGACCGACGAACCGCAGGGCGTGGGCCAGCTTGGCGACCTTCTCGGCCTGGACAGCGGCACCCTCACTCCGGTGCTGCGCCGGTTGGAGCAACGCGGGCTCGTGGTGCGGCGCCGCGACGAACACGACGAACGACGCCGCCTGATCGGGCTCACCGACGACGGTCGCGACCTCCGCGCGCTCGCGGTAAAGGTCCCCGAGAAAATTGCCGCCCGGTTCCCCATGCAGGGTCAGGACTACCACCAGCTGATGGCGCAGCTCGGGGAGATCGCCCAGGCGTTCGACCCCGAGCGCTGACCGCTGAGCGGGAGGTCCGCGCTGAGTGGCGGGCGCTTACTAGTCGCAAGTGAAAGGCTTGGGGCATGACTCAACACGTACTTCTGGCAGGTTGCGGCGATCTCGGCACGGCACTGGGTCAGCGTCTTGTGGAGCGCGGTTGGCACGCGACGGGGGTACGACGCCGCCCCGATCACCTTCCGGCGGAGATCTCACCTTTCGCACTGGATCTGACGGATCCGGGAACTGTTGCGCTGCCATCGGTTGATGCCGTGGTGATCACCCTGACCGCCGACGGTCGTGACGCTGAAGCCTATGAGCGCACCTACTTGGGCGCCTTGCGGGGACTGCATCGGGCGCTGCGTGCTGGGTCGAATTCTGGTGAGAGTCTTCCGAAGCGCGTAGTGCTGGTGTCCTCGACCGGGGTGCTGGGCGGCGGTGACGGCGAGGTCGTTACGGAAGAGACGCCATCTTCTCCTGAGCGGGACACTGCTCGTGTGTTGTTGGCCGCGGAAGAGTTGGCGGCGGAGCTGTTCCCCGGGTTGGTGATCGTGCGACCCGCAGGGATCTATGGGCCGGGCCGGACGTCGTTGATCGACCGTGTGCGCCGCGGAGATGCTTTGGCTCATGACCGGATGACTAATCGGATCCATCGGGACGACCTGGTCACAGTCCTGCAAACCGTGTTGGAGTTACCTGAGCCTCCCGCGCTGTTGCATGCCGTGGATACTGAGCCCGCGGTGCTGGGGGATGTCGCGACTCACATTGCCGGGTTGTTGGGAGTGCCGGTTCCTCCGGACAGCTCTGCATCCTCCGAGGGCGGGCCTCGCGGCAAGGTACTGGATGGTTCTCGAATGCACCGGTTTGTGGGGAAGTTGCAGTACCCGACGTATCGCGAGGGCTATGACGCCTTGCTCTCACCCGAGGACTCTGCGTGACCGTTCACTGGCTACTGCCGATCAATCCGGCGGCGCACCTGGAGTTCCAGCCGTCGGACTGGCTCACCCGTTCTGATGCCACCGCCGTGTGGGAAGCCATTGGGTGCTCGCAGCAGATCGACCGGTGGTGTCTGCGGAGCGGTTTTCGGAGCATGCAGGCTGGTGATCTGATCTGGGCGTACCTGTCCAAGCGGCAGGAGGTGTGCGCCGTCGGCCTGGTTCGTGCCGTGGCTGAAGACGCCGATGGCTGGTATGTATACGTGGATTGGGATATAAACCGGACGGCTCAGCTGTGCCGCGAGCCGATCCCGCGAACCGGGTTTGGGCAGGTGCCGATGTCAACGTGCCGGGCGAATGAGGGGACGGCGGAAGTGCTTTCGCGAGCGTATGACCGGGACAGTTATACCCAGCCCTAGTGCGCCGCTCCCAGCTCAATCAGCAGCACACCGCCGGCGATCAAGATAATGCCCAGGCCCATGACCCACGTGAGGGGTTCCTTGAACAGGATGCGGCTCAGGATCGCCGTAAGAGCAACACCGGCTGCGGTCCAGATTCCATAGGCAACTCCCAAGGCCATGCCGTGCGCCAGTGCATTGACCAGCATCGAGAACGCGATGACGTACCCCACGGCCACACCGATGAACCACCGTTTAGTGCCCGTCGCTGCCACTTTGAGGCAGAGCGTGGCACAGACTTCGGAGATGATTGCGCCGGTTAGAAACAGCCACGCCATCAGGCGGCCTCCCGCTTCCTATGGGCGGCTTGCGCACCGAGTTCTACGCACAACACCCCGCCGATGATCAACAGGATGCCCACGCCCATGAGAACCGTGAGGGGCTCACCGAAAATAAGCATCGACAGGATCGCCGTCAGGGCCACGCCGGACGCTCCCCAGATTCCGTAGGCCACGCCCAAACCCATTCCATTGCGCAGCACAAGCGTCAGGCACGCGAAGGATCCGATGTAGCCGAGCAGCACCACGGCATAGAGCGCGGGCTGTTCCATGGCGGCCTTAATGCAAAGCGTTGCGGTGACCTCGAGCAGGATCGCCGCCAGCAGGTAAATCCACGGGGAGGTGGCGGGTTTCTTCATGAACTCGGGCCTTCGATAAAGGCCTCGCGTGCGGTCTTCAAGGCGGCCGCGTGCCGCAGCGTCATGACAGTGGAAATTCGCATAGCCGGGTGAGCTTATCCCACGGGGCGGTGGGGAGGTGAGGCTTGAGCGTGTGACATCAACAACACAGTTGCCATAGAAAGTTCCCTCTCTCGGCCGGGGCAGGTCACACTGAAACTGTCGCCGCGCTTGCTCCCGAAAGGAGACCACTCATGAGTGACACCACCGAGGGTCCGCATTCGCACCACACCACCTGCGCCATCGTCGGTGGCGGCCCGGCTGGTCTCGTCCTCGGCCTGCTACTCGCCCGCGCCGGCGTGCAGGTCACCGTCTTGGAGAAACACAAGGACTTCCTTCGCGACTTCCGCGGTGACACCGTGCACCCCACCACCCTGGCCCTGCTCGAGGACCTCGGTCTCTTCGAGCGCTTCGACGCCACCCCGCACTCCAAGGTCACCCACGTGGACCTGCCCATCCCCTGCGGTGAATCCGTGCGCATGATCGACTTCGCAAGCCTGCCCGTGCGCCATCCCTACATCGCGATGGTCCCGCAGTGGGATCTGCTCAACCTCCTCGCCGAGGCCGCCGCCACCGAACCCACCTTCACCCTGCTCACCGAGCACGAGGTCACCGGGGTGGTGCGGGAGAATGGGCGGGTGAGCGGCGTCGTCGTCGAATCCCCGGAAGGTCCCGGCCGCGTGCTGGCCGACCTCACGATCGCGTGCGACGGCCGCTGGTCCGTGGTCCGCCAAGCCGTGGCGCTGCCCGCGCGGGATACGCCCGTCCACTTCGACGTCTGGTGGTACCGTCTCCCCTCCGTCCGCCACGCGGGCGAGTCGCTGCTGCCGCGCAGTGATCGCCGGCGGGTAGCCATCGGCATTCCTCGCGACGGCTACATTCAGGTCGCGCAGCTCGGGCCCAAGGGCGCCGACGACGCCGTGCGCGCCCGCGGTCTCGACGCCTTCCGGGCCGACGCCGCGGCGCTGTTCCCCGAAGCAGCCGACGGGGTGTCCGGGATCGAGTCCATGGCCGACGTGAAGCACCTGGACGTGCGCGTGGACCGACTGCGACGCTGGTACGCCCCGGGTGTGCTGTGCATTGGGGATGCCGCACACGCGATGTCACCGGTGGGTGGCGTGGGCATCAACTTAGCCGTGCAGGATGCGGTGGCGGCGGCGCGTGTACTGGCGCCGATCTTGCTGGCCGGTTCCGTGTCGGAGCGGGATGAACGGAGGGCGCTGGCCCGGATCCAGCGGCGGCGCATGATGCCCACCGTCTTTGTGCAGGGTCTGCAGCGTGTCCTGCACGCGCGGCTGATCATGCCCGCAATCAACGGGCGGGAGCTACGGCCCCCGATTTGGCTTGTCAAGCTCGTCCGACGGGTGCCCGTGCTCAGTGTGTTCCCAGCGCTCGCAGTGGGTGTGGGGCCGCGGCCGGCGCGGGCGCCGGGGTGGGCGCGGCGGTCTGCTGGTGGCCACCGCGGGATTTAGGGT
>JAKDKI010000211.1 GCA_030453435.1 Kocuria sp. | reverse complement strand
TCAACGGCCTGGAACTGTTCTTCGGGCTGGTGCACCTGCACGGCGGGCCCGCGCCCGTGCGGCGGTTCCTGCCCGAGTTGATCCAGCTGATCTGGGATCGGAAGATCGAGCCGGGCAAGGTCTTCGACAAGGAACTGCCCCTCGATCAGGCCGCCGAGGGGTACCAGGCCATGGACGAACGCAAGGCCATCAAGGTACTGCTCAAGCCCTGACGTTCAGGAGATAAACCATGGAACTCGACGATCTGCTCGCCGCACTCAACTCCGGCGAGACCATCACCGGCGGTTCGCCACTGCACGCTGTGATGCATCGGGCCAGCCAGGACGCGCTGCGTGTGACCGCGGAACTCAATGGCAGCTACCACGAACCCACGCGCGTACTCGAGCTGCTGGCGCAATTGATCGGCAAACCCGTGCACGAATCGGTGGCGCTGTTCCCGCCGTTCTACAGCGATTTCGGCAAGAACATCACGCTGGGGGAGCGGATATTCATCAACTCCGGCTGCAAGTTCCAGGATCAGGGCGGGGTGACCATCGGCGACGATTCGCTGATCGGCCACAACGCCCTGCTGGCGACCCTCAACCACGACATGGATCCCGCCCGCCGCGCGGACATGCACCCCGCGCCCATCGTGATCGGCAAGCGGGTGTGGCTGGGCTCAAACGTCACGGTGCTGCCCGGCGTCACGATCGGCGACGGCGCTGTGGTCGCCGCTGCCTCCGTGGTCACCAAGGACGTCCCCGCCAATTCCGTGGTGGTTGGTTCCCCGGCCAAGGTGGTGCGCTCGGTTTTGTCGGAGGATTGAGTGCGCTGCGGGTCAGCGGCTCGTAGGGTGGGACTATGGCTGACGCGAAGACGACCAGTACGAAAAACATGTGGATTCAGGCGATTGTCGGCGGGGCATTCACCCTCGTCCCAGCGCGGAAGTACCCCGCGTGGGTGCGTCATACGTTGACCTGGGGATCCGCGGCGGGGATCTTCACGTTGATGGCGGTTCCGGGTGTCGCATTGAAACTCCAGGAAGTGGCGACGAGTAAGACCGGTTCCGACAAGGCTGCTGCCCTCGAGGACGTCGGCACCGAGACAGTGGAAGTCCACAGTGACGGCGTCGAGAATGCCGACGCCGTTCGAGCCGACGCGGGGAAGGTTGACGCCTCGAAGCCGGACTTCGAGAAGTTGGACAGCAACCCGGCGATGCGGATTGGTCTTGCCGCGGCGGTGGCGGCATGCACCTATGGCGTGTTCCGGTTCTCGTTCTGGTTCGACGGAGCTGCCGAGCGTGGGCTGCGTAAACTGCACGTTCCCTATCCCCGGGTGGTCATGGGTGTCGGAACCGCAGCGCTTTATGTGGCTACGGAAGAGTTCGATCGTCGATACGAGGGCCGTGAGGCCGAGTCGCCGGATTCTGATGCACGTTAGGACCTTCACCGGCCGCACGGACCCTAAGCCTGCACCCTGGTCGACGTTAGGACCGTCACCCCTGCGGTCCCTGCACACGAGTCGACGTAAGAACCACAGTTGATCTGATCGCTGCATCCTGGTCGACGTTAGAGCCTTCATCGCGGCATACGTGCATCGTGATCGACGTATAGACCCACCTCGCCGCGCGGCCTGCACCGTGGTCGACGTATCGACCCCAAAAACCGAATTCTGAGGCTCTACCGTCAACCAGATTGCAGTGGCGCAGCCGGGACGTGGCCGAATGGCCAAGACATGAATCAGGTGGCCTACCGTTGAGGCATGGACTCGGCACCGTTGACCACCGTCGATCTCCCTGATCAATCCGGCCGGACTTGGCTCGTCACCGGAGCAACCGGGGGATCGGTAGGGAACTGGCGCTCGCGGTGGCTGCTGCTGGTGGGACGGTGGTGGCGCCGGCGCGGAATCGGGACAAGGCGGCGTCGTTGGTGGCGGCCGCTAATGGACGTGCGGGGAGTGTCGAGACGCCGCACATGGATCTTGCGGACCTTGCTTCCGTCCGCCAATTCGCCGAATCGTTGACCACCGATATTGATGTGCTCGTGAACAACGCCGGTGCTGTGTCTCCCCGCCGACGCGAGACTGCGGACAGTTTTGAGATGCTGCTCGGCACCAATTTCCTGGGCCCGTTTGCGCTGACCAACCTCATTGCTAATCGGGCGCGTGAGCGGATCGTGATCACGGGGTCGGACTCGTACAAGGTGGGGCGGGTCGACGTGAACGATCCGCATTTTCGCAGGCGTCGTTGGAACCCAATGTCCGCTTATGCCCAGTCCAAACTGTGCGACATGCTGTGGGCCCGTGCGTTGCAGGAGCGGCTCGGATTGCGCGTGCTCGTGACGCTCGCTCATCCCGGTTGGGCCGCCACGGGAATCCAGAACGTCACTGGGAGCAAGCTTTTGGACCGGTCGATCGTCAAAGTCACGTCCCCGTTCTCGCAGTCCGCAGAGGATGGCGCTTTGCCCCTGGCCGAGGCTGCTGTGGGAGACCTCGCTCCGCTGAGTTACGTAGGACCGGACGGGTTTATGAAGTGGAAGGGGAGGCCGGAGGTGCAGTCGGTGTCACCGCGCGGGATCTCTGCCGCGAGTGCTGAAGAGGTGTGGGCGCTGGGCGTGCGGGAAACCGGCACGGATCTCGTGTGAGCGTACTTCCCCGAACATTCCAGTCCCGAAAACTGCCTCATCAGGCCTCCTAAGTGCACTTCTGCGGACTGGAATGTTGGCGACCGCAATGCAGTCGCAAGATCTGGGACATTCTCAGGCCGCAGGCAAGATCTGAGTCACTTCCACGCCACCTCAGAGCCGGAAATGTGGCTTGAAAGTGACCGCAGCTGTCACCCGTAACGCGTTCTTCGCTGCGTCGCGGAAAATGCTCGGATTGCTGCGAGAGTTACACCCAAGTGCATCTATCGCAGCAACTCTCCATGCGGTCGTCAGAGATTCATTGCTGCAAAGACTTCATCGGCGAAGGAGTCATTGTGGTGCCGCGCCAGAACCGATGTCCCTTTGCGGAGCTGTCCCATGGCCAACTGACGTGCAGCCTGCAAGACCTCGGGAATGTTGAGGATCAAGGGAGTGACGTCAGTGCCAGAAGCGAAGATTTGGTGAACCGGCCCGGCAGACCGGTAAGAGGTTGAGACTTCGGTTACATGAGCCACTTCTCGTGGGATTTCTGGCATCACAGCCGTATTGATAAAAGTGTATGGCTCCCAAATGTTCTCGTCTTCCCAGTACTGTTCACCCATCACCAGGACTTCCACGTTGTGGATGCTCAAAGTCATGAGCCGCCGGTTGGTCTTGTGCTTAGCAGTACTAGGAAGGGCGGTGAGGCTCCACTGCCTACCCTCGGTTTCCTGAGGCCAAACGATCACTCGCGACACGTAGGTTGCAACTGAATTGAGAACTTTCGTGAATTCCGAATGTTGACGGAGCTTTTCGAATTTGACCCTGGACTTGATACGTCGCTGGGCAAGAGTGATGCGTTCAGGATCCACGCCGGGCGGTTCTGAATTCGCATCATGCTGCAACCAATCGGCTTGTGCCTGGGGATCAACGATGAGGTCCAACGGTGAAGGCCCTACAGGCTGGGACAACAAGGTCTTGTTGCGTAGTTGTCTCTTCTGTTCGACCCGTGACCGGATCGCCGCCCGTTCCTTCTCGTCCAGCTCATCGGGAACCGCTTCCGCGAACCTAACGGCCTCGATGTCATCCCACCGTCGCCGATGGCTCGAGAATCGGGCTGGGAAATTCACCGTCTGCCCGACATAGAGTTCCCCATTGGTGAACGAGAGCTCGTAGATCCCGCAGCTCAATTTCTCCGGGATTACAGCTGATGTAGCGAAACCGGCGGGGGTCTTCCATTCACGGACATGTAGTTCAGTCATTCATAGCCTCCAAGGGGTCATATTAAACCCACCGGAGTCATTGCATCGGCGCGATCTGAGACATCCCCAGGCCACCGGCAAGATTTGAGGCACTCTCAAACCACTTCAAGCCACACAAACTGGCTCTAAAGTGACTGGAAATCTGTGGGGCCGCGGCCAGGGTGCAAGGCAACCGGGTGACGCCGCCCGACTGGGCCACGCGTGAGGTATAGCCGGTGAACATTCCAGTCCCGAAAACTGCCTCATCAAGCCTCTGAAACGCACTTTTAGGGACTGGAATGTTGGCTTCGGCGGCACCGTCCGTCTGAGCTAGCCGATCTGCTCCGCCAGCGCCACGATGATGCTCTCCGGGCCGCGGAGGTAACAGAGGCGGTAGACGTTCTCGTAGTTGGCGACCTCACCCAGGAGCTCGGTGCCGTGGGTGCGCAGGCGGGCGATGGTGTCGTCGATGTCATCGACCGCGAACATGATGCGGTGCAGCCCCACGGTGTTGGGCGCTGGCGCCAGTGGATCCGGCGTGATCAGCGCGGGGGAGTGGTAGGTGGTCAGCTCCACCCGGCCATGCCCGTCTGGGGTACGCATCATGGCGATCTCGCTGCGGATCCCGGCGATGCCCACGGTTTGATCTGCAAAGAGCCCCTCGATGGGCGTGCGCCCCTCCAACTCCATGCCCAGCTCGGTGAAGAAGTCGACGGCGCCGTCCAGGTCCTTGACCACG
>JAKDKI010000210.1 GCA_030453435.1 Kocuria sp. | reverse complement strand
GTTGGCCTGGTTGGATCGAGGCGTAGGAATCCACGGTTCGGCCCCCAGGCACGCGGCCTCCGTCGTCGTGGTTCGAGACGGTGACCGCGGCCTGGAAGCTCTCATGATGTTCCGCCCGGACCGCCCCTCTTTCGGGCAGCTGTCCTTTCCGGGCGGTCTCCTGGAGGCCAGCGATGACGAGCCCCTGATCTGGTCCGGTCCCCGTCCCACGGAGTGGGCCGAGAAACTCGGATCGGAGGACATCGGTCTCGCCCGTCGCTCAGTCGTGGCCGCGGCGCGCAGGGTGTTCGTTGAAACAGGATTGCTCTTCGCCGGTTCAGAAGGTGACGGCATAGCCGAACACGTGGACGGTGCCGATTGGATGCTCGCACGAGAGCAACTATCCGACCTGGACATCTCCTTCGCGGAAGTACTCTCCAACAGGGTGTTCGCTTTCAGATCCGAACTGCTGCGTCCGCTGGCCCGGTGGATGACGTCCGATTTCGTCCACCAGCGTGTGGACCTGAGGTACTTTGCCGCGGTGCTTCCCGTGGGGCAGCGGTGTTCTCCCTTGAAAACTCGTCATAAGAAGTCCTGGTTGGGATGGGTGGACGCGGCAACTCTGCTCAACGACCCTCATGACACCCCGGTACCCACGCTGTTCGCAGAGTGGCGTGAAGAGGAGAAACAGAACCCGGATACAGCGGCTCGGGAATTCAACCTGGGGGAGGTGGCCACTCCGGGCGTCCAGACGATTCTGCACACGATCGCGCGGTCGAGTTCGGCCATTGGCTTTCTCAGTGCCCGCCGGGACCTGGCTGTCCAAACTCCCTCGTTGGAGGTCCGCGACGGTGTCCCGGTTCTCGTCCTGAAGGACTGATCCTCGTACTGAGCAACTGAAAACGCCGCGGTACCCTGGTGGGTGCCGCGGCGTCGTCGGCGGGGCGGAGTGCGATAAGCGACCGCCGCGCTGAAGGTTTAGCGGGAACGCTGCTTGAGTCGCTGCAGATCCAGGATGACCACGGCGCGAGCTTCCAGACGGATCCAACCGCGCTGCACGAACTCGGCCAGGGCCTTGTTCACGGTTTCGCGGGATGCGCCCACCAGCTGCGCCAGCTCTTCCTGGGTGAGCTCGTGAGCCACCAGAATGCCGTCCGTTGCGGGACGACCGAAGCGGTCTGCGAGGTCCAGCAGGGCCTTGGCCACACGGCCGGGAACATCCGAGAAGACCAGATCTGCCAGGTTCTCGTTGGTGCGGCGCAAGCGGCGCGCCAGAGCCTGCAGCAGCTGAGCGGAGACCTCGGGGGAGCGGGTGATGACCTTGCGCAAGTTCTCGTGCTTCAAACCTGCCAGGCGGGTTTCGGATACCGCGGTGGCGGAGGTGGAGCGGGGGCTCGGGTCGAACAGAGCCATCTCGCCGAAAATCTCACCCGGACCCATGATGGCCACCAGGTTTTCACGACCATCGCTGGCGGTGCGGCCCAGCTTGATCTTGCCGGAAATAATGAAATAGAGCTGATCTCCGGGATCGTCTTCGTAGAAGAGAGCGGAACCGCGGGAGAGGTCAACCTCGGTGATCTCCTCGGTCAGCGCGGAAAAAGCCTCATCGTCCAGTGAAGCAAACAACGGGGCGCGGCGGAGGACGTCGGTATCCAAGGTGGTTCTCCTCAACAGTTGGGGGTGCGCGGTCAGAAGGCGCGGTTTGTAACCATCGTAACGAGTTTCACACTTCACGGTGCTGACTAGCTCTTGCGCTGAGTGTGAACGCTACGTGTGACGGGTTTATGACTTTCTGTGATCAGACTAACGCACGGCTCGATTTCACGATTTTCTCAGACCCTGGCTCTAAGCTCACAGGTTACCTGTCTACTTCCCGTTTACCGCCTGCGGTCTGCGGCGCGACCTCGAAGGACGTACATGAACCTGGGCCTCAATCTGCTGGACATCATCCTTGTGTTGGTGCTGGTGGGCTACCTGATCGCTGGGTTGTCCAGGGGTTTCTTCCGGTCTCTGGCCTCTCTGGTGGGTTTCGTGCTGGGTGCAGTGGCCGCTTTCTGGGCGGGGCCGTGGACTTCGTCGCAGGTGGGTTCCGAACTGCGGATTCCCTTTGTCCTTGTCACTGTTCTGGGGTTATTGGTCCTGGGGCAAATTCTCGGTGGGATTGTGGGGAACTATCTGGCACGTCTCACCGAAAAGACAGGTTTGGGTGTGTTGGACCGCATCGGCGGCGGGGCGCTCAATGTGGCCGTGGCGGCCATTGTCCTGGCACTGCTCGGCTCGTTGGTCGGGCAGCTGGGTATGCCTCAGCTGTCCCAGCAGGTAGCGGGTTCCTCCGTGCTGCGCACCATTGAGAAGTACACGCCGGAGCCGGTGCGCGAAGCCATGACCGAAACCCGCGATGCCGTCAGTGGGTCGCAGGGTATTCGCCAGCTCGATTCCCTGTTGTTCCCGGTCGAGGACGCTCCCGAGCCCGAACAGACCAGCGATTCCAACGCGGTCGAGACCGCGGGGCAGTCCGTGGTGCAGGTTTACGGCACTGCCGATCAGTGCGCACAGAACCAAACGGGTTCCGGCTTCGTGGCGGCTTCCGGACTGGTGGTCACCAACGCGCACGTCGTGGCCGGCGTGGACCAGCCCGTGGTCCAGACCCGCGACGGTCGGGTCTACCAGGCCCACGCCGTGCAGTACGACGACGCCTCGGACCTCGCCGTGCTCTACGCACCTGATTTGCCGGAGGCACCCTTGTCGCTGAGCAACTCGGTGGAACGTGGCCAGCAGGTCTCGTTTGCCGGGTACCCGCTGGGCGGCCCCTACACGGTTCGTCCGGCCACGATCCAGGGTGAGGCGTTTGCACCCGTCCAGAACGTGACCACCGGCGACACCCTCTCGCGCAGCATCATCCAGATTGCAGGCCGGGTGGAGCAGGGCAACTCAGGCGGACCGCTGTTGGACGCCAACGGCCACGTGGTGGGCGTGATCTTCGCCAAGGCCGTGGAGGGTGAGGCCGGTTACGCGATCCCCATGGAACAGGTCAGCAACATTCTGGAAGCGGCCGCCGGCTCCACCGCCCCGATCTCCACCGGTGAGTGCGTCATTTCCTGATCAGACGACATCAGGCGAACCAGGCATTGACCGTTTCAGGGTTTCGTTCCATCCACTCGCGGGCGGCCTGGAGCGGATCCTTGCCATCGAGGTTTACGGCGCGATCCATTTCATTGACTGCCGCGAGCGGGTAGTTGATCCGAGACACCACGCGACGGGTCTCCTCCGTGAGGTTCTCCCAGCTCTGCCGGTAGGCCAAGAGCGACGCGCGATCCGGTGCGGGGAACGCGCCGAGCGGATCCGCCAACGGGCGTAGTTCGTGAACGTCATTGAGGTACTGCGGCTGCCACAGGGGAGTGGCGAAGCAGTCCCCGGCGCTCATGCGCTGGTTCACGGTGTCGATGATGGCCTGCAGGTCACCGATCTCCTGGCTCCAGCCGACCTTGGCCAAGCCATAGGACTCGATGAGCGTCTCGGACCGCATGGTCAGTCCCGCTCCGGGCGTGGTGCCCTGCACCGCGAGCGTGGTCATCCGCTCTACGACCTCCGGTTTGGCCAGGTCCTCGAGCGAGGAGACCAGATCCTCCGGAATGTAGGCCGGGACCGCCCAGTAGAACATGCAGCCCTCGTAAAGTACCGCGGCTTCCACAGCGGACTCCTTGACCTGCTCCCAGTAGACCTCGTGCCCGCCGGGCAGCCAGGCGTCCGCGAACAAGTCCATCTCACCGGTGGCCAATTGCGGGTACATCTCCGGGTGCGGCCCCTCGACCACGTCCACGGTGTGACCCAGCCGCCGCAGGACTTCCTCCACTACGGCGGCGGCCACCTGATGGAAGGACTCGTCGATGCGTCCGTAGACCAGGGTGTCGGAAGGTTGTTGTTCAGCGGGGTTCATGAAAGGTCCTCACTCTTGGACGAGGTCTTGTTCAGTTCATTGGCCACGACCTGCACGCCCAGCTCGTATCCCAGCACGCCCGCGCCGGCAATCACGGCCGTGGCCTGTGGGGACACGAAGGAGACGTGGCGGAAGGATTCGCGCTGGTGCACGTTGGAGATGTGGACCTCCACGATCGGGATCTCACACATTTCCAGTGCGTCGTGCACGGCGATCGAGTAGTGGGTGAGGGCCGCGGGATTGATCACGATCCCGCACGCCTCGGTGCGCGCCCGCTGGATCCACTCCACGATCTGGCCCTCGTAGTTGGACTGTTCGAAAACCACGTCCAGTCCGAATTCGGAGGCCTTTACACGAACGTTGGCTTCAACGTCCGCGAGGGTCGTGTGGCCGTAGATCTCGGGCTTGCGCGTTCCGAGGGTGTTCAGGTTGGGGCCGTTCAACACGAAGATCGGGAGCTCGCTCATGCTCCCATTCAACACGACTTCAACGCGACGACGCCGCGCCGCCCCCCGTTCGGGCCCAAGGGGACCCGGCGGCGGGGGCGGGGGGGGTGGCGGGCATGCTGGAGGCCGGCGCCCCCGGGGTGGTGGTGGCGGGCGACGGGACCGTGGGGGGGGCCGTCGCCGTCCGCGACGACCTGCGCCCCGAGGCCGCCGAAGTGG
>JAKDKI010000209.1 GCA_030453435.1 Kocuria sp. | reverse complement strand
GCCACCGATCCATACCCACTCGTTTCGATACTCACCTGCATCGTCCTGAACGCCCTCGGTCAAAACGCAGTGCATGGTGCGGATGGCATCGGAATCCAGGTGAGAGGCGGCGTCAATGGCGGCACGCATGGCGAATACGTTGCGGGCCACTAACTCTGCATTCCCGCCGACGTGCGCACCCACCGCGGCCAATGACAACTTGCGGGCGCGAACGGTCAGGTTCTCGATCTGGGAACTTGTCGCGGACTCGCCGCGCAAGAGGACTGCGGCGAACGGCAGTGAGGCCAACCCTCCGGACTCGCGGTCAAAAGCCAGCATGGCAGCGGTTGCATTATGGGCGGACGCGAGGGTGTTGCGAGGTAGATCTGGGGTCAACGAGGAAATCTCGGGGATTACTGCTGCCTCAAAATCCCCGGTGTTCCGAATTCGCGCGCGATGAGATGCCATGGGGTCGCGGTGGACCCAGCGGCGGGTTTCGCGCTCGCTTGCGGGCCAACTGGCGGGCATGGGACTCCTTGCTGAGACTGCTCAGTTCAATTGTCTCAATAAGATTCTTATTGAGACAATTCGCTGTTCTGGTCTCAATAAGATGTTCTTGCAAGACTGTCGCCATGACGACTTCTCACGGAGCGCTTCCCTTGCACGGCCAAACCGCCCTGGTCACCGGGGTCTCACGACGCCGCGGGATCGGGTTCGCCGTGGCCCGAGCCTTTGCCCGGCTGGGCGCCAGCGTGTTCATCCATCACTACAGCCCGCACGACGAGGACCAGCCGTGGGGCGCGGACGATCTGAGCGGCGTCGTCGGCGAATTGCGGGCCGAACTCACGGAAGGTGCCGTGCTGGGGGAGATGAGCGCGGATCTGCAGGACACGGAACAGATCCAGCCGCTCATCGACGCCGCGCACGCGCTCACCGGCTCTCTGGACATCCTGGTGTGCAACCAGGCCAAGAGTGGCGGGGACGGCTCCATTCTGGACATGACGCCCGCGGCTCTGGATGCCTTCTGGGACACCAACACACGCTCCACCCTCTTGCTGACGCGTGCCTTTGCGCTGCTCAAGACCGATGCGCCCACCGAGGCAACGCGTCCGGGTGAACGGGTGCGCAGCGCGGGCGGGAAGGAATTCACCAAGCCGACCGGCCGGGTTTTCTGGATGACGTCGGGGCAGGGGCACGGGCCGATGCGCGGGGAGGTCGCCTACGCCACGAGTAAGGCCGCGCTCGCGGGGGTCACCGCGACGGTCGCGGCGGAACTACTGGAACTCGGCATCGTGCTCAACACTGTGAACCCCGGCCCCGTCGACACCGGCTATCTCTCTCCGGATGCCACGGATCGCTCGCTGGAGGGCGTCCAGGAATTGCTCGCCGCACAACCGTTCGGCCGTTTCGGCGAACCCACCGACCCCGCCACGCTGATCAGCTGGCTCGCCACGGACGACGGCGCGTGGATCGTCGGTCAGGTAATCACCTCGGACGGTGGGTTCTACTTGTCCTGAGCTTGGCCCATGGGGGGAGCCATCTGACGCGGCCTTACCGCGGAGTAAAGCCGACCACTCTGCAGTAAGCCCGGATGAAATGGTGGGCTCTGATCATTGAGCAGGTCGTGGCGCGCGCATGGTCCTCACGGCAGCAACCGCCACGACAACAACCGCGACCAGAAACACCAACCCCAGCCCGGAGAAACCGACCATCGCCAGGATGGGCCCCGCGATCGCACCACCGGCGGCGCCGCACAGGTTCATGACCAGGTCCGAGGTTCCCTGTAGTCCAGGGCGGTCCTGCACCGGAACGGACTCGGTGACCATCGTGGAACCCGCCACGGTGGACGCGGACCAGCCCAGTCCCAGCAGGATCAGCGCGACCAGAACCACGGTCGGGTTCTCCGCGCCGAAGAACGTCAGCAGTAGGGAAGCGGCAAATATCGCCTGCCCCAGCAGCACGGTTTGAGAGCGGCCGATCTTATCCGCGAGCCACCCGAAGACCGGGGACAGCGCATACATGCCTGCAACGTGCAGGCTGATGGTCAGGCCCACGAGTGACAGGGTGGCGCCGTGGCTGGTCAGGTGCACCGGGGTCATGGACATGACCGCTACCATCACCGCGTGGGAGAGTGCCACGATCAGAACGGCCCGGCGAGCAGCGGGTACGGAGCGCAGACTTCCAAACCCGCCGGTGGGACTGGGCTTGTTCTTGACCGAAGCTCCCTGGGCCAGGGCAAGCTTGAGGGGGTCCGGTCGCAGCCCCAGGAAATAGACCGCGGCACCGAGGATTTGTGCGACCATGGCGATGAGGAACCCCCCGGTGAACTGGGGAAGTCCAAGGGCACGGCCCAGGAGCTCACTGGGTTCGAAGAGATTGGGCCCCACCACGGAACCAATTGTGGTGGACCATACGATCAATGACAGATCCCGGGCGCGAGTCTTCTGCAGGGCCAGATCCGTGGCGGCAAAGCGCGACTGCAGATTCAGCGCCATGCCGGCGCCCTGCAACCCCATGCCGATCAGCAGTAAGGGAAGTGAGCCAAGTACAGCGGCCGTAATGATCACCGCCGCGCCCAGAATCGCTACCGAGGCACCGGTGGTCAGTGAGATTCGGCGTCCTCGCCGTTGCGCGAGACGTGCCAGTGGAATTGCCAGAATCGCGGCACCCAGGGTGTTCATGGTGGCAGCCAGGCCGGACAGCGCACTGGACCCGGACACCTCCGCCACCAGGAGCGCACCGAGAGCCAGCGTGGCACCAACGCCCAAGCCGCCCATGACCTGACCGGTCGCGAGCACGATCAGGACCTTGCGTTGCAGTCGCTGCTGTTCGAGTTCGGTCAGTGCGCCGCTCGCAGAGGTGGAGGAATCCGTCATGCCTGCATCATGACCGATCACGGGCCGGCGCGCATCCTCGCGCACGGATCGATGTCACGTGCTCGGTGCTCGGCGTCACCATCCGGTGAGGGGGTGGTCAGGAGCGCACGGTGAAGACCCGCTCGTGCCAGCCCGAGGAACCGTTGGGGTCGGGGCGTGCCCGCTCCGAGGTCTGCACCTGACCGTCCGCGTCCACCGCTCTGACCTGGGCGGTGTGGGAACCGGCAGGAAGATCGGTGACGCGCACGGACCACTGCCGCCAGGCGTCTTCGGACGGCACTGCGGCGAGAGTTGCGTCCATCCATTCCCCGCCGTCCACCCGCACCTGAACCGCGGTGATTCCCGTGTTCTGGGCCCACGCGCTGCCCGCGAGGGTCATGTCGGGGTCCACGCTCGCGTTTTCTTGGGGGACGTCGATACGTGAGGACATCTTGATGGGCCCCTTCGCGGACCAACCCCGGGGCGTCCAGTAGCCTTCGGCCTGGTCAAAGCGGGTGACCTCGAGATCCACGAGCCATTTGGTCGCGGAGACGTACCCGTAGAGACCCGAAACCACCATGCGCACCGGATAGCCGTGCTCGAAGGGCAGTGGCTCTCCATTCATGGTCACGGCAAGCATGGCGGTGCGGTTTTCGTCCGTGAGGGCGCTCAGGGGTGTCCCGGCCGTGAAACCGTCCTCGGACGTCGAGAGCACCATGTCCGCGTCCGGGCTCACTCCGGCCTCCGTGAGCACTTCTCGCAACGGCACGCCGGTCCACACGGCGTTTCCCACGAGGTCACCGCCTACCTGATTGGACACGCACGCGAGCGTCACCGTGCGTTCGTGCAGCGGACGCCCGATGAGGTCGTCGAAGGTCAGCTCGATCTCCCGGTCCACCATCCCGTGGATGCGTAGTCGCCACTGGCTCACGTCGAGATGGGGGACGCTCAGTGCGGTGTCGATCCGGTAGAAGTCCTCGGCGGGGGTCAACCACGGCTCGGTGCTGGCGACTGTCACCTGGGTCCCGGCGGGGATGGCCTCCCGAGCGACCGGGGCTGGAATGCTCAGCGCGGCGCGCAGGTCGGGGACTTTCCGGGCCGCCGACGCCGCCCATCGCCCCACTGCGCCCGCGACCACGCCCAGGGTCAGTGCTCCCGCGGACAGCTGGAGGAATTTACGGCGATCCAGCGGGTCACCGGCCGCGGGAGCTGCCGCACGGCCACCCGCGTAGCTGAGGAATGCGAGGCCGACGCCGGTGCCGACAACCACGGGGACGGCGTTGACCGCGTCCGCACCCGTTCGGGTCATCACGGCGACCAGTCCGACCAGCCCCAGCGCGGCGAGGACCGCGATACCCGTGCGGCGCCGTCGCCGCTCCGCGACGCCGACGAGCAATCCCAGTACCACGAGCCCCACGGCCATCATCACAAACAGGAAAATCTTGTCACCGGTGCCGAACACGGCGATCACGATGTCCTTGACGGGCGAGGGGACAGAATCCACCATGACTCCGCCCACCGCGGTCAGTGGGGACCCCAAGGGTCCGGTCACCCACGCGAAGAATTCGGCGATCCCCACGGCCAGCGCGGTCGCTGCCACGCCCAGCAACTGCCAGGCACCGGTGAAGCTGCGGTGCGTGAGTGGAGCGGCTGCGTCGGCAGAATCCGTGCGGCCCGAGGATGAGGGCATGTCACCAAGGATACGCGGCAACGGCCCAGATCCCTCGTGCCCGCGCCCTGCGAGACG
>JAKDKI010000208.1 GCA_030453435.1 Kocuria sp. | reverse complement strand
GATACGACCAGGACGAGGTCGATGACTTCCTGGACGAGATCGTGGTCGAACTGCGCCGTTTGAACCAGGAGAATGAGGATCTGCGCAAGCAGGTCGAAACCTCAGGCGGCCAGGTTGCTCCCGAGCAGCGCGGAGACTCCGCGGCTTCCGCGCCGGTTGCCCCTCAGGAGACCGTCGAGGCCTCGGAGACCACCGAGGTCCGCGAAACCACCGCCCCGGCTTCTGCCGCTGCCCCGACAGCGACCGAAACCACGGGCACCGCCACGGACGCTGCTCAGCCGCGCGCCGAATCGGTCGAGTCCGCGGCCGGCGTGCTCGCGATGGCTCAGAAGCTCCACGATGAGTACGTCGCACAGGGCCGTTCGGAGCGTGAGCGCCTCATCTCCGAGGGCCGCACCCAGGCCGACAAGCTCGTCGCCGATGGCAAGCGCACCAAGGAAGAGACCCTCTCCACTCTGGAGAAGGAGAAGTCCCGCCTGGAGGCTTCCGTCAGCGAACTGCGTACTTTCGAGCGCGATTACCGCAGCAACCTCAAGAACTTCATCAACGGTCAGCTGCGTGACATCGATTCCACCGGATCCCTGGCCCCCAACAACGCGCCCTCCGGTAACGCTTCCAACCGCACCGTGGCCAAGTAATACTCGGTGTCGCATCAAGCTCGCGAGACAGCGGCGGCTCCCACCCCTTCGGGTCGGGGCCGCCGCTGCCTCATTCTGTCCCTGATCGTGGCCGCGCTGATCTATGGCGCGGATCAACTCACCAAGTTGTGGGTCGTGGCCGAGTTGCCCCTCGGACAACAGTTCCCGGTGATCCCGGGTCTGTTGTGGTGGCAGCACATCCGTAACAGCGGCGCCGCGTTCTCGCTCGGTTCGGATTACACATGGATCTTCACGGTCGTCATGGCGGTGGTGGTGGTGTTCATCGCGTTGACGTTGCGCAGAGTGCGGCACCCGTTCTGGGCTGTGGGCCTGGGCCTGGTACTTGGCGGAGCCGCGGGGAATCTCACCGACCGATTGTTCCGTGAACCAAGTTTCGGGCAGGGGCACGTGGTCGACTTCATCGCGGTCCCCAATTTCGCAATCTTCAACCTGGCCGACTGCGGTGTGGTGGTGGGCATTGGCGTGATCATGATACTGATCCTGGGGGACCGGGACATGACCCAGCCCGCCGGGCGCCGAGGAGTCGACGCCGAGGAACCCACCGCTAACGATTCCGACATCGAAGGACCCGCACTCAAGAATGACTGACTCCCGCACCCGCCCCACCGGTTCCGAACCCGAGTTCGTCTCGGAACGGTTCACCGTGTCCGACGAGCTCGATGGTGCGCGCGCCGACGCCGCCGTGGCGGCCTGGACGGGTCTCTCGCGTTCCGCAGCAGCCCAGTTGTGCACCGACGACCGGGTGCTGTTCAAGGGACGGCCGGTGGCCAAGTCGCACCGCGTGGAGACCTCGGAGACATACGCGGTGGACGTTCCCGTGCCGGAGGACCCCACGCGCATAGCCCCTCAGCACGTTGCGGATCTCCAACTTGTCCACGTGACGCCCAGCTACGTGGTGGTCGACAAACCGGCCGGGGTGGCAGCCCACCCGTCACCCGGGTGGAAGGGCCCGACGGTGGTCGGGGCGTTGGCCGGTGCGGGCGTGTCCATTTCAACCTCCGGGGCGCCGGAACGGCAAGGTATTGTGCACCGTTTGGACGTGGGGACCTCCGGGCTCATGGTGGTGGCCCGTGACGAGAACGCCTACACCGTGCTCAAGCGTGCCTTCAAGGAACGCACGGTGACCAAGGTTTACCACACGGTGGTGCAAGGGATTCCGGATCCGCTCAAGGGCACCATTGATGCTCCCATCGGTCGGCATCCGGGGCATGAATGGCGCTTCGCCGTCCTGGAGGACGGCCGCGATTCCATTACCCACTACGAGGTGCTGGAAGCCTTCGGGCGGGCCTCGCTGGTTGAGGTGCACCTGGAAACCGGGCGCACCCATCAGATCCGCGTTCACTTCTCAGCGCTCAAACACGCGTGTGCCGGTGACCTGACCTACGGGGCGGACCCTGCCCTGTCGGCGGGGCTAGGGCTCACACGGCAGTGGTTGCACGCCAAGAAACTCGGCTTCGCCCATCCGGAGACGGGGGAGCACGTCGAGTACGAGAGCGCTTATCCCGCGGATCTCGCGTTCGCGGTGGAAACCCTGCGAGAGGGCGGACCGCAACTCTGATAGCGCGGTGACCGGTGGCAACCGGGCGCTCGAGCGGCGTCGTTGGCCGTCGCCGTCCGGATGAGGCACAGATCGCGTTCGCCGGAACGTGAGCTTGTCGGAGACGCGTCCTAGACTGGTCCGGTGACCACGGCGACCGGCAAAAAAGGCTTTACCCACCTCCACGTACACACCGAGTATTCAATGCTCGACGGTGCTGCACGCCTGGACGATCTGTTCGAGGAGTGCCACCGCCAGGGCATGGACTCGTTGGCCACCACGGACCACGGGTTCGTGTTCGGCGCGTTCGACTTCTGGAGCCGTGCGCGCAACGCCGGAATCAAACCGATCATCGGCGTGGAGGCTTACCTGACCCCGGGTACCGCCCGGCAGGACCGAACCCGCGTGAAGTTCGCGGACGGCGGCCGTGATGATGTTTCCGGTGGTGGTGCGTACACCCACATGACGCTGCTGGCTGAAACGAGCCAGGGCATGCAGAACCTCTTCCGCGCCTCGACCAAGGCGTCGTTGGAAGGTCAGCTCTACAAACCGCGTATGGACCGGGAGCTGCTGAACCAGTACGGCAAGGGCCTGATCGCAACCACCGGTTGCCCCTCCGGTGAAGTGCAGACCCGCCTTCGTCTGGGGCAGTACGACCAGGCCGTCCAGGCGGCCGCTGAGTATCGCGATATCTTCGGTGCCGAAAATTTCTACTGCGAACTCATGGACCACGGCCTGGGTATCGAGAAGCGCGTCACGCAGGACCTGCTGAAGCTCGCCAAGGAACTCAATCTGCCGCTGGTGGCCACCAACGACCTGCACTACACCCACGCCGAGGACGCCAAGTCCCACGCTGCGCTGCTGTGTGTTCAGTCGGGGTCCACGCTGCAGGACCCCAAGCGTTTCAAGTTCGACGCGGACGAGTTCTACCTGAAGTCGCCGGAACAGATGCGCGAATTGTTCCGCGACTTCCCGGAAGCGTGCGACAACACCCTGGAGATCGCCGAACGCTGCAACGTGGAGTTCGACACCTCCGCCAACTACATGCCCCGGTTCCCGGTTCCCGAAGGCGAGAACGAGGAGTCCTGGTTCGTCAAGGAGGTCGAGAAGGGCCTGCACTACCGGTTCCCGAGCGGCATCCCGGATGACGTGCGCGAGCAGGCGGAGTACGAGAAGGGCATTATCATCCAGATGGGCTTCCCGGGATACTTCCTGGTTGTGGCCGACTTCATCAACTGGGCCAAGGACAACGGCATTCGGGTGGGACCCGGGCGTGGTTCCGGTGCCGGTTCCATGGTGGCGTACGCGATGCGCATCACCGAGCTGAACCCGCTTCAGCACGGACTCATCTTCGAGCGTTTCCTCAACCCGGACCGCGTGTCCATGCCTGACTTCGACGTGGACTTCGATGATCGGCGTCGGTCCGAGGTCATCCACTACGTGACCGAGAAGTACGGCGACGAACGCGTGGCCATGATCGTCACCTACGGGACCATCAAGGCCAAGCAGGCACTCAAGGACTCGTCCCGAGTGCTGGGTTACCCGTTCTCAATGGGCGAGAAGCTCACCAAGGCCATGCCGCCGGACGTCATGGGCAAGGGCATCTCGCTCAAGGACGTCTACGACCAGGACGCCAAGCGCTACGACGAGGCCGGCGAGCTCCGCGACACTCTGTCCGATGACCCGGAGTCCATGAAGGTTTTCGAGACCGCGCAAGGCCTGGAAGGGCTCAAACGCCAGTGGGGCGTGCATGCGGCCGGCGTGATCATGTCCTCGGACCCGCTCATCGACATCATCCCGCTCATGCGACGAGAGCAAGACGGTCAGGTGATCACCCAGTTCGATTACCCCACGTGTGAGGGCCTGGGTCTGATCAAGATGGACTTCCTGGGGCTGCGAAACCTCACGATCATCTCTGACGCCATCGAGAACATTTCGCTCAACCGTGACGGCTATGTGCTCGACCTGGAGCAGCTGGACGTGGACGACAAGGAGTCATACGACTTACTGGCCCGGGGCGAGACGCTGGGTGTCTTCCAGTTGGACGGTGGTCCCATGCGTCAGCTGCTCAAGCTCATGCGCCCCGACAACTTCGAGGACATCTCCGCGACCATTGCGCTGTACCGCCCGGGACCCATGGGCGCCAACTCGCACACCAACTACGCGCTGCGTAAGAACGGCGCGCAGGAAATCACCCCCATCCATCCCGAGCTAGAAGAACCGCTTGCGGAGATCCTGGACACCACCTACGGCCTGATCGTGTACCAGGAGCAGGTGATGGCCATTGCACAGAAGGTGGCCGGTTACTCGCTGGGCCAAGCAGATATTCTGCGCCGCGCCATGGGTAAGAAGAAGAAGGCCGAGCTGGACAAGCAGTACAAGGGCTTCCACCAGGGGATGATCGACCGCGGCTACTC
>JAKDKI010000207.1 GCA_030453435.1 Kocuria sp. | reverse complement strand
CTTGTACGCGCAGGAGTAGCTTTCGTGTCCGTGAAGATTCTCGTGGTGGATAACTACGACAGCTTTGTCTACACCCTGGTGGGATACCTCCAGCAGTTGGGCGCCGAGACCACGGTGATCCGCAACGACGACCTGGATGTTGCCGCCGTGACCGCCCTGGCCGGCGAGCACCAGGGCGTTCTGCTGTCCCCGGGTCCCGGTGCGCCGGTGGATTCCGGGGTGTGCCCCGACCTGATCCGCTGGGCCGAACAGACCAAGACCCCGTTGCTGGGTGTGTGCCTGGGCCACCAGGCTCTGGGCGAGGTGTACGGCGCCAGCGTGGGTCACGCGGCCCAGCTGATGCACGGCAAAACCTCACAGCTCGTCCACCACGGCACCAGCGTGTTCACATCCGTGCCTTCCCCGTTCACGGCCACGCGGTACCACTCGCTGGCCGTCGACGCCGCCACGGTCCCGGATTGCCTCGAGGTCACCGCGACCACCGAGGACGGGCAAGTGGTCATGGGCCTCAAGCACCGTACGGCCCCCCTGCATGGCGTGCAGTTCCACCCCGAATCCGTCCTGACCGAGGGCGGCTACCTCATGCTGGGTACCTGGCTGGAAGAAGTGGGCCAGGAAGGCGCCGCGGCGGCGGCCGCGGGGCTGTCCCCGCTCATGACTGCCTGAGCTACGCCCTTCAGGGAACCAACCGTTGCGGGCTCGGCAAACGCGGAGCCGCCACAACTCTGAACGGTCACAACGCTAGTCGGCCACAACACGAGGTGGCCACAACCAGAACGCCGGGCTCCCCACGGAAGGGGAGCCCGGCGTTCTCGTGTGTCACCCGATCAGCGAGACCGCGTGGGAGCAGGAGCCGGCCTCTCGCCTTGCTCTTCCGAGTCATTACCGGTGGACTCAGGTTCGGTGGACGGTGTGGGCTCGGCCGAGGTGGGTTCCTCGGTCGGCTCGTCACTGGGCTCCGGCGTGGGTGTGGGTGTGGGTGTGGGTGTGGGAGGCGGTGTGACCTGCCGCGCAATGGTCAGCGTGACGGTGGAGCCTTGGGTCACCGAGGAACCGGCCGGAGCGGACTGCTCGAGCACGGTGTCCGTGGCCTCGTCCTCGGAATCCCGAACTGCCACGTTGAAATTCAACTGCACGTCGTCGGCGCGTAGCGCGTTTTCTGCCTCGGCGCGGGACATGCCCACCACATCCGGCACGGTGACCCGGCCGGTGGAAACCTGCAACTGCACCGGGCTGTCCTTCTCGACAGATGTGCCGCCAGCGGGGTCGGTGGACATGACGACGTTCTCAGGAACGGTGGCGCTGTTCGAGGTGCTGACCACGCCCACGCTCAATCCGGCCTCGCGCAGCGAGTTCCGGGCGTTGTCCAGGCTTTGCCCGACCAAGTCGTTGGGCACGTCCACGTTCCCCGGACCATCGGAGACGGTTACCGCCACGGTGGAACCTGCCTCCGCCCTGGTGCCCGAGGAGGGATCCATCTCTATGACGTGCTTCTCCGGAACGGAATCGCTGTTTTCAGTGCTGAATGTGGGCTCGAGGTCGGCATCACGCAGCGTGTTCTCCGCGGTGGTGCGGTCCATTCCCTCGACCTGGGGCACGGACACCATGGTCGGTTGTGCCACTTGTTGGTTCTGCCACCACTGCACGCCCACGACGCCGCCAATGCCCAGTCCCGTGATGAGCAGGACGATCAGAACGGCGGGGAGGATCCAACCGTGGCGGCGTTTCTTGTCGCGCGGGTTTGCTTGCGAGCCCGCAACGCCCGCAGCGCCCGTTCCGGCCGGGACGTCCTCCGTGTCCTCATCCGGGTCGAGTTCATAGTGCACCGGATCCTCGCCCGAGTACGCCGGTTGTTCGGCGGTTTCACTGCGCCCCGCGGCCACCACAGCACCAGCGGCAGCCCCGGCTCCCACCGCGGGCAGGGTCTTGGTACTGGTCTCCGCGGTCTTGGTCGGGTCCATGGCCTGCGTGGCCTCGAGATCGTCCGGCAACTCCACGAGAACTGTACGAAGCGCGCGACGCATCTGAGCGGCGTCCGAATAGCGATGGTCCCGGTCCTTGGCCAGTGCCTTCTCCATGAACCGGTCCACGGACTTGGGCAGCTGGGGATTCAGAGCGGACGGAGCGGGAGGTGCATCTCGCACGTGCTGGGCGGCGATAGCCACCGAGGACTCACCCACGAACGGCGCGCGACCGGTGAGCATTTCGAACAGCACACACGCGGCGGAATAAAGGTCTGACCGTGGATCCACCGCGGCCCCGCGAGCTTGCTCGGGAGACAGGTACTGTGCGGTGCCCAGGACGGCCTGCGACTGTGTGAGGGCGGCCTGGGTGTCTTCCACGGCGCGCGCAATGCCGAAGTCCATGACTTTGACCCCGCCGTCCGGGGTGACTTTCACATTGGCGGGCTTGATGTCGCGGTGCACAATGCCCGCGCGGTGGCTGAAAGACAGGGCATCGAGAATTCCGAACATGTACTCGATGGCTTGTTCGGGATCGATGCCCTTGCCATGGATCAGCTCCCGCAGGGTCTGCCCGGGCACGTACTCCATCACAATGTAGGGCCGTGTCACGCCGTCCGGGCCCTGCGGTTTGATCTCACCGGTGTCGTAGATGGACACGATGGTGTGGTGATTGAGCGAAGCCACTGCCTGGGCCTCTCGTTGGAACCGCTCGTGGAACGTATCGTCCGCGGCGAGTTCGGGCCGCAATACCTTGATGGCTACGCGACGCCCTAAACGGGTGTCCTCACCCAGGTGCACGGTGGCCATTCCACCGCGACCGATGACCTCACCGACCTTGTACCGGTCGTTGATCAGGTCAGGCATTGCGGGCAGTGCCATACCGGGTCACCCCTCGGTTCCGGTGCCGTTACCGGAACCCTGATCGGCGCCAGGGGCACCTTGCTGGCCCTGAGCGGCATCAGATCGCGGAGCCTCGGCCACGCTCTGCAGCTGGCCGTCCGCGGGTGACGACGCCGCGACCTCGGCCGGATCGGCAGCAGCTTCAGCTGCCGGGGTGGCCGGGGAATCAGCGGCTTCCGGTTCCTGGGGAGCCTGCGTGGGCTCGGCCGGTTGCGGAGCCTGAGTCTGCTCCGGTGCCTGGTTCTCCGTGGCCGGGGAATCCTGCGCCGGGGCATCCGTATTCTGCTGGCTGCCGCCGCCGTTGGTGTCAGCTTCGGGTGACCACGCCACGTACAAGATCACGGTGGAACCGACCTCCACCTCGGTACCGGCCTCCGGGTCCGAAGAGATCACGGTGCCGTCAGGGTTGCCGCTGCCCTGCTGCAGACGTTTGTCCACGTTCACACCGAGCTGAGCGATCTCATTCGCGATCTCATCACCGTCCTCGCCCACAATGCTCGCGGGCAGGGTGACCATTTCGGCGTTCGGGCTCGCGGTGGAGGACGTCACGGTGCCCTGCGGGGTCGAATCGCCGTCGTCACGATTTCCCAGGGCCCAGAGACCGAAAATCAGACCTCCCAGCAGGAGGAGCACCAGGGGCAACGCCCAGGGCCACGCGGACTTGCGGCGACCACTCGATGCGGAACCGCCCTTGCCGGCGCCGTCGGAATGATCGACGGCGTCGAACTGTGCCGTGGAGGGGTGTGCGCTGTACTTGGGATCCGGCCTGTTCGCGGCGGCTACGGAACCAACGACCGCGGGGGCGGCCGCCGAACCCGTGGACCGCGGCATGGGACGAGTGCGGTCGTCCTTGACCGGAGTCATGGCCTCGGTGGGCTGGCCCTCGCCCTCGGGGTCGGTGAGGAACTGAGACATTCCGGGAACCATGGCCACGGCGGACTTCACATCATTGCGCCGCAGTGCATCCACCGCGTTGGCGAGCTTGCCGGCGTTCTCCGGACGATCCTGCGGATCCTTGGCGAGCATGGACATGATCAGGGCACGCACCGGCTCCGGAATGCTGTCCGGAAGCGGCGGCGGCGGATCATTGACCTGCGCCAGGGCAATGGCAATTTGGGACTCGCCGGTGAATGGGCGTTTGCCCGCCAGCAGCTCGTAACCGATGATGCCCAGCGAATAGATGTCGGACGAACCCGTGGCGGTCTGACCCGTGGCCTGCTCGGGAGCCAGGTACTGAGCGGTGCCCATGACCTGCCCGGTAGCCGTCAGGGGTACTTGATCGGCCAAACGAGCAATGCCGAAGTCCGTGACCTTCACCCGGTTGTCCGGGGTGATGATCAAGTTACCGGGCTTCACATCACGGTGCACCAGCCCTTGCGCGTGCGCGGCAGCCAACGCACGGGCTGTCTGGCCGATGTAATTGAGCACCGTGTCCGGTTCGAGGGACTTCTTGCGATCAATCACATTGGACAGCGGATCACCGGGGACCAGCTCCATGACCAGGAACGCTGAGCCCTCGTCCTCGCCGTAGTCGAAGACATTGGCCACGCCGGGGTGGTTCAGCAGGGCGGTGTGTCGCGCCTCGGCACGGAACCGCTGCAGGAACGTGGGATCCCCGTTGTATTCGTCCTTGAGGATCTTGACGGCCACAATGCGGCCCAGGACCTGGTCTTTAGCTTTCCAGACCTCTCCCATGCCGCCAATGGCGATACGTTCTGTGAGCGCATAGCGGCCGCCCAAAATGGTGTTCGACGATGGTCTCACTGGTTCAACACCGCCTCAAAGAG
>JAKDKI010000206.1 GCA_030453435.1 Kocuria sp. | reverse complement strand
ATGCCGATCCGGGATATCGGCCGCCGGCCCTAACCTGAGTCGGTGGATCGAGGCTTAGTACCTTGGTTGTTACTGAAGAACTCATGGCAGGTTCCGATCATGCTGGATCATCCAGAACGAACCCGGACTGAAGTCGTTTCCCTCGGTGTTCAAACGATGAAAAGCCCAGTGCGTCTACGACCCACGAGCCCAACCATTCAGCGGCGAATAATGTATCGTTCGGGGCCCCGGCCCGGCGATGTCAGATGGAACAGAAAACCCGCGGGTCACTCGCACGAATGCCCAGGTCGTTCAGCCGCTCCTCGACATGGTTGTGTAATCCTCGGCTTACGCCCTTCTGAGGTGGTTGTCAATGGCTCTTCGATTGAATCTCCGAATAACCGGTCAATGCGGGCTGACCAGCATCATTGATGTTCAGATACTCGCAAGTTGGATGTCATTCGGAGTGGTCACTATGTCCCCATGGCTACTTCTCAACCGCCCATCAATCGCCGTCAACTCGTCACCGGCAGCCTGGCCGGCGCGGCTCTCGTTGCGCTCCCCGGCACCGCGGTCGCCCATCGCGGCGAACGCACCGCACCGGGTCTGATCAGCAGACGGCTCACCCTACCCAGTGGCGTCGCCTCGGGTGACGTCTCCTCCAATTCCGCGGTCTTGTGGGCGCGCGCCTCGGGCCGGGGTCGCCTGCACGCAACTCTTCAGGCTGTCTCCGCCGACGGCGCTCCGTTACGTGGCCGTTTTGCTCGGGGCCTCCGTTTGACCTCCGGATGGGCCACCCCGGAGACCGACCACACCGCCAAGATCTTCGCGGGCAAGCTACCCTCCGGAACCCGCTTCAAAGTCACGTACGCGTTCGAGGACGAGCGTGGCCGACTGGGCGAGCGCGCCGTCGGCAGTTTCACGACCGCTCCCGGCAAACGCTTTGGTCCGAAAACTTCTGCCGCACAGTCCTTCGTCTGGACCGCAGACACCGCCGGCCAGGGCTACGGGATCAACGACGAGATCGGCGGGATGCGCGGATACGCCGCCATGCACGCCACCACGCCGGATTTCTTCTTGCACTCCGGCGACACCGTCTACGCCGACAATCCGATTGAAAAGACCCTGGAGGTTCCGAATGAGCCGCTGTGGCGCAACGTGGTTACCGACGAGGTCTCCAAGGTTGCCGAGACGCTCAACGAGTTCCGCGGCCGCCACCGCTACAACATGATGGACAAGAATCTGCGTGCCATGTACGCGGAGGTTCCTGTGATTGCCCAGTGGGACGATCACGAGACCACCAATAACTGGTGGCCGGGCGAAATCCTTGAGGACGAGCGCTACACCCAAGTGCGCGACGTAGACACCTTGGCCGCTCGTGGTCGCCAGGCCTGGCAGGAGTACATGCCCACTGCGGACTCGCGGGCGCTGTCCCGAGGCACCGGGTTCGAGCCCGCTCGCATCTATCGCAAGGTCGAACGCGGCGATCACCTGGATGTCTTCGCCCTGGACATGCGCACCTTTAAGAGTGAGAACACCCCGGGCAAGGAGCCGCACGAGACAGACATCTTGGGCGAGGAACAAACCCGGTGGCTGATCCGTGAGCTACGCCGTTCGCGAGCTACGTGGAAGGTGATCGGTAACGATCTTCCCCTGGGGTTGATCGTGCCCGATGACAAGGACCAGGAGTCCATCTCCAACGCCGACCACGGAGCCCCGCTGGGTCGTGAGCTGCAGCTGGCCAGGATCCTGAAGGCCATCAAGGACCACGACATCAAAAACGTGGTGTTCCTGACCGGGGACGTCCACTACTGCGCGGCCCACCACTACTCCCCCGAGCGCGCGGCGTTCAAGGACTTCAAGCCGTTCTGGGAGTTCGTGGCCGGGCCCATCAACGCTGGCGCCTTTGGGTCCAACGAATTGGATCGCACCTTCGGACCCCGCGTGGATTTCGAACAGGCCGGCCCACCCATGGCCTCGCCCCGCAACGGTGACCACCAGTGCTTCGGCCATGTGGCCATCACCGAGGACGGCAGCGAGTTCACCGTCAAGTTGATCAACGCCAACGGCAAGGCCGTGTACCAGCGAACGCTCACCCCCGAGCGCTGATTCGACATGGTTCGACGCCGCCGCCGGGACCTGGGCACACCAGGTCACCGCGGCGGCGTCGGCGTGTGCAAATCTCCAGGTGACAGGTTCACAATGGTGCCCATGGTGAGTTTGCCGACCGGCTACACGTTGAGGGTGGGACCGCCCAGCGTGGGGTCCTACGTTTATCTGCGCGAGGCCTCCGGCATGAGCCCCAAGACGTATCAGCAGGCCCTCGCTGGGATCGACGGTGCCTGGGCTGCGGTACACGTGGTTCATGCCCCCACGGGGGAAACCGTGGCCATGGGCCGCGTGCTTGGTGACGGTGGGTGGTATTTCCACATCATCGACATGGCCGTGCTCCCTGAACACCAACGACAGGGACTCGGGGATACGATCCTCACCTGGCTGCTGGACCGGATTCGCCAGGACGCTCCCCCGGATGCGTTCGTCAGCCTCATGGCAGACCCACCGGGCCGGAGTCTTTACGAACGACACGGATTTAAGGACCGATCTCCCCGCAACGTGGGAATGAGCCGATTACTCGAACGACAGGTGGACGATGACTGAGGCCGCAATGCACGACCAGCCGATCTGGCACACCCACGTGGGAACCGTGGCCGGCTGGCATGACGGCCCCGTGGATCGCGCTACTGGCATTCGCTATGCACGCGCCGCCCGGTTGGAGGCCCCCACCCCGGTGAGCGATGCGAGCGAGCCGATCCAGGCGACGTCGTGGTCCCCGGCCTGCCCTCAGGCTCCAGTACCCCTGCTGGACAACGCGGTGGGCAGCAGCATCGGAAAGCTGCCCGTGGACGAGGACTGCATGCGGCTCTCGATCACGGTGCCGGCCGGCACAAAACCGGATGCTGACCTGCCCGTGATGGTGTGGATCCACGGTGGTTCGTACGTGTCCGGAGCCGGTGACGCGCCGTTCTACGATCCCAGCACGTTAGTCGCCGAGCAGAACGTGGTGGTCGTCAACGTGACGTACCGCCTGGGCCTGTTCGGTTATCTGGGCGACGGGAAGACAAGCCCCGCGAACCTGGGGTTGCTCGACCAGATCGAGGCGCTGCGCTGGGTGCACCGCAATATTGCATCCTTTGGTGGCGATGCTGAGAACGTCACGATTTTCGGTCAGTCCGCCGGGGGCGACGCCGCCGCCCACCTCATGATTGCCCAGGGCACCCGCGGGCTGTTCCGCCGAGCGATCGTGCAGAGCGCACCGTTTGGTCTCATGAAGAGCCGCAGCAAGATGAACAAGGTGATGTCCCGCACGGCGAGCGCTGTGGCCCCCGATGCGCATTGGGAAGAAGTGACGGCCGCGCAGTCAACGGTCGAGAAGGCTGCATCGCGTTTCGGTCTCAAAGGTCAAATGCCCTTCGGAGTGCAGTACGGACATGCCCCATTGCCCGCTGAGAAGGATCTGGACGCGGCCTGGCGTAAGGTGGCTCCGCAGGTGGACGTGCTCGTGGGATACACGACCCGCGAGGTCGCCCTGTTCGCGGCCGCCGTTCCTGTGCTCCTCAAGCGACTCGAGAAACCCAAGCGCGATCCCGCCCTGGAACAGCTGGTGGTCAAACCGCTGACCAAGCGGATCTACGGAACCGGTGCCAAAGCCTTTGCATCACGGCACGCGGCCGCAGGAGGCAAGGTCACAGGTTATGTCCTGTCCTACGGTAACGAGGAGCACCCGTTGAATGCGGCCCACATCGCGGAGTTGCCTTTGCTGTTCCCGTCGAGCGCCTGGGAGGGCGCCCCCAGCGCACTGGGGCTGAGTCTCAACGACATGCACGAACGCGGGCGACTGCTCCGAACCCAGTGGGCGGAATTCGCCCGGGGCGGTTCGGTGAACAGCCTGCCCGAGATCGGTTTACGAGTGCTCTCCTGACGGTGGCTGCTGTCAGCCAAGATTCTAGGACTGTTCACTCCGTGGATCGGGAGTGAACAAGTCCTCGATGCGACATTCGAAAACTTCGGCAATCCGGAAGGCCAACGGAAGGCTGGGATCGAACCGGCCACGTTCGATGGAAATAACGGTTTGCCGCGACACTCCCAACAATTTCGCCAGATGCGCCTGGGACCAGGAACGTTCCCCGCGTTGTTCGGCAATGATGTTCTCCACTACGAGTCACGTCTCTTGGCTGCCCAGAACCGAACAGCAAAACTGACCATGGCCAGGATCAGGATCAACAACAGAACCGTGTCCCCGCTGACCTCGAGCCTGGAGATCGACAGGACGACCAGCGCAATACCGGCCGTGGTGATGATGTCGTGGAATGCTCCCGACGTGGCTTTGGCGTACCACTTGCTCTCGATGTTGTCCTCCGCGTGCGCGTCCGGTTCAACGGTGTATTTGGAGACGAACACGACCCAGCCCAGGGCGAAAAACGTGCCCGCAGTGCAGGCTGTGAAGATCACGAACCCGAGCAATCTGTTCTCGTCGTAGAACACTGACGCGACAGCTCCCACGATGGACGCGAGTACGAGCGACATAACCACGGCCAGCACATAGGCCGAGAGCGGGGCCTTACCCGTGGTGCGAGTTGTTGTTGCCATGATGACTCCTACGATCTGAGCCTGTGCGG
>JAKDKI010000205.1 GCA_030453435.1 Kocuria sp. | reverse complement strand
AGACCGTGGAGGCCACGGACGGTGGCCGCAAGCGGCGTCGTCGTCGCCGTCGTCCTTCTGGCCAGAACCAAGGACAGAACCATGGCAACAGCCAGCAGGGTGACACCCAGCAGGCAAGCCCCGGCTCGGAGTAAATCGCATTGACGGAGAAGGACTCGTTCCGGTTCGATCCCCTCGGGGACAGCTGCATTGTCCAGGGCGACAACCTGGCGGTGTTGAGCACGCTGCCGGACGAGTCCTTCACCGTGATTTACCTGGACCCGCCGTTCAACACGGGCCGGGCCCAGGTGCGCCGGACCACCAAGTCCATCCCGGTTGCAGATGGTGAGGGCGACCGCGTGGGATTCTCCGGTCGTTCCTACGAAACGGTCATGGGGCAGTTGCGCCGCTACGACGACTCCTTCGCCGACTATCTCGCGTTCCTGGAACCGCGGCTGGTCGAGGCCAAACGTCTCCTGACCCAGGACGGCACTCTGTACCTGCACCTGGATTATCGCGAAGTCCACTACGCCAAGATCATGTTGGACGCGTTGTTCGGCCGGGACAGTTTTCTCAACGAGATCATCTGGGCCTACGACTTCGGTGGTAAATCCACCCGCAAGTGGCCGTCCAAGCACGACACGATCCTGGTGTACGTCAAAGACCCCAAGAAGTATCACTTCGATTCTGCGGAAGTGGACCGGGAGCCCTACATGGCACCGGGGCTCGTGGGGCCGGAGAAGGCCGCCCGCGGCAAACTGCCCACGGACGTCTGGTGGCACACCATCGTCTCCCCCACCGGCAAGGAGAAGACCGGCTATCCCACGCAGAAACCCGTGGGGGTCTTGCGCCGCATCATTGCCGCGTCGTCACGCCCCGGTGACTGGGTGCTCGATTTCTTCGCCGGATCCGGCACCACGGGCGCGGCAGCCCAGCTGCTCGGCCGGAAATTCGTGTGCGTGGACGTGAACCCGGAGGCCATCGACATCATGTCCGAACGATTGCCCGGGATCGCAGTGCACACGGTCTGATGCTACGGTCACGCACGTACCGTCTCGTCCTCGATACGATCCACCCTCAACGCAGCGAAGCGAGCCAGCCATCGTGCCAGAAACTCCGGACCAACGCCTGACCGAAGCCGCCTACCAGGGGCCTGCGCTA
This sequence comes from Kocuria sp., assembly GCA_030453435.1. Classification (GTDB taxonomy): domain Bacteria; phylum Actinomycetota; class Actinomycetes; order Actinomycetales; family Micrococcaceae; genus Kocuria; species Kocuria atrinae. The sequence goes on along the minus strand of JAKDKI010000205.1, from coordinate 3,543 downwards.
CAAGTTGATCAGGAATTCTACGGTCGAATCGGCCAGGACACCGACCGGCGGACGGTGGTCAATGAACTGACCGTCCCAATCCGCTCGGGTCGGGCGTGGGAAGTACCCGCCGGCCACGTGTGCCGGATCTACAGCGTGGAGGGCCCGCAAGTGGGAGACCTCAACCTGTGGAACCGACACGATCCCCGCGAGCGCTTCTGGGCCTCCCGTACCCGCCAGCTGCAGGCCGCGCACGTCAGCACGTTCGACCGGCTGTGGTCCACGTTGCCCTTCTTACGGCCCATGGCCACGATCGTGGGTGACACGCTGTCCGATTACGGTGTGGACGGCGAGGGTGGGCGCGTCCACGACACCCTGGGTACCCGATGCGATCCCTACGTGTCACGCATGCTCAACGACGTGGATTTCGATTACCACTGTCACTCGAATCTGACCCGCGCCGTGCTGCCCTACGGACTCACCGAATTCGATGTCCATGACGTACTCAACGTCTTCCAATGCACCGGCCTCAATGACCGTGACGAATACTTCATGAAGACCTGCCCGGCACAGCCAGGGGATTACTTCGAATTTTTTGCCGAGCAGGATCTGCTGGTGGCACTTTCGGCGTGCCCGGGCGGCGACTTGTCCGCACCGATGTTCGGGGAGGACAACGAAGATCCGGTCGAGAACTGCCATCCCCTGGGCGTAACCGTCTACTCACTGGATGCGGAACTGACCAGCAGTTGGAGTGAACCGCAGTCCCCGCGTTACGGCGGGCACCATGGCCTTGCAGAGAAGCCCTGGAGCTGAATCTCTCCGCGCTTCCGTTCTCCGCTCCCGCTCTGGCGTGGCTACGCACCGGGATCAGGCCAGAGTCGGTACCTCACACGGCCGAGCTCCGTCTTGAGCTCGACTCACGGCCACCGAACCTCCACGCCGGAGGTGGCCTGCTCGTTGATGCGGGTCAGTGACTGCACGGAGGTTGAGTTCTCCCCCAACACGTTGGGTTTGCCCTTGCCGTGATAATCGCTGGAGCCGGTCACGATCAGGTCGTGGTCGGTCGCCATCTGCATGAGAATGGCTCGTGTCTCGTCCGGGTTGTCCCGGTGGGCCACCTCAAGGCCGGCCAGACCGGCGTCGATCATTGCATCGAAATCTGCGGTCGTGGGAATCCGTCCGCGCGTGGGTGCCATGGGGTGCGCGCACACGGGAACCCCACCCGCGGCTCGCACGAGCTTGATGGCCTCCACCGGATCAATGGTCGTGTGCCGCACATAATACGGTGAACGCCCCGAGAGGATATCGGAGAAGGCGGCTGAACGGTTGGAGATGATCCCCAGTTCAACCAGGGCGTCAGCGATGTGCGGTCGCCCCACGGTGGCGTCCTCACCCATGTGACGCTCGACGTCCTCCCACGTGATGTCGTAGTCAACGGCCAGCAACTCCACCATGCGCCGTGCGCGGGTGAGCCGGCCGGAGCGGGATGACTCCAGTGCGGTGAGCAACGGCTGATGCGTGGGGTCATGAAGGTAGCTGAGCATGTGCACCGAGACCCCGTTGGAGGTTGTGCAGGTGATCTCCATCCCCGGGACGAAGGCGATACCCAACTCCACGGCGGTGTCACCGGCTTCCTGCCACCCCGCGGTGGTGTCGTGATCGGTCAACGCGAAAACGTCCAGACCGGCGGCCTGAGCCGAGCGAGCGACGTCGGCGGGGGTTTCGGTCCCGTCCGAGGCAATGGAGTGGGTGTGGAGGTCGATGCGCATCACTGGCAACGATACCCGCCGGCCCGCATTTGACCCGCGTGGCACCATGGAAGCAACGATTGCAGCGATCCAGCGCACCAAGGAGATGAATACGTACATGAGCGCAAGCTCCCAGCACGTCACCCCGTCCACCGGCTCCCAGGACACCGAAGAGCAGCCTCTCGAGCAGCGTGTGGACAACCGTTCGCAGCGCCCGAACACCGAGGCCTTCCGTGATTTCATGGCCTCAGGGTGGGCCGCTCCGGAAACCACGAACACTCCCCGTTCCGAGGTCGCCGAGTACGCCGCGGCTCGCCGCGCCAAGCTGTCGCGCTTGTTCCCCGGTGAGCGCCTGGTGATTCCCGCCGGCGCCCCCAAGGTGCGTTCCAACGACACCGACTACCGGTTCCGCCCGCACTCGGCATTCGCGCACGTGACCGGCATGGGTGTGGACCACGAGCCCGAGGCCGTACTGGTCATGGAGCCCACCGAGGACGGTCAGGGTGACAACGGCAGCGGTCACACCGCCACCCTGTACTTCCACCCGATGGCCGGCCGGGATTCGGACGAGTTCTACGCGGATGCCAAGAACGGTGAGTTCTGGGTGGGCCCGCGCCCCACGCTGCAGCAGCTCTCCGACGAGTTCGACCTGCCTACCGAGGACCTCTCCGGTTTGGAGGACGCGGTCACGGTCAATGCCGGGAACGCCGCCCTGGGTGGCATGACCATTCGGCTGGTGCGCGACGTGGACCTCAACATGGACGCCCTGGTGGACACCTCCCGGTTGAACACCGGAGTGGATCTGGAGCAGTCCGACGCCAAGGACGCCAAACTCACCGAGGCGCTGAGCGAACTGCGCCTCATCAAGGATGATTACGAGATCGGCCAGCTACGTCACGCGGTGGACGCCACCATTCGCGGTTTCGAGGACATCGTGGGAGTACTCCCCCGTGCGATCGGCGGCGAACGCGGCGAGCGCGTGGTCGAAGGTGCGTTCTTCTCCCGCGCCCGGCTGGAAGGCAACGACCTGGGCTACGACACCATTGCGGCGTCGGGCAACAACGCCACGGTGCTGCACTGGATCCGCAACAACGGCACCGTCAAGCCCGGCGACATGATCTTGGTGGACGCGGGGGTGGAGGCCGAGTCGCTCTACACCGCGGATCTCACGCGCACGCTGCCGGTGGACGGCAGCTACACGGACATCCAGCGCAAGGTTTATCAGGCGGTTCTCGACGCCGCCGACGCCGCCTTCGAGATCGCCGTGCCCGGCAACAAGTTCCGCGACGTCCACGCTGCGGCCATGAAGGTTCTGGCTCAGCGACTTGAAGAATGGGGACTGCTGCCCGTGTCGGCGGACGTGTCCCTGTCCGAGGCCGGCCAGCACCACCGCCGCTGGATGCCGCACGGCACCAGTCACCACCTGGGGCTGGACGTGCACGACTGCGCCCAGGCCAAGCGCGAGCTGTACCTGGACGCCGTGATCGAACCGGGCATGGTGTTCACCATTGAGCCCGGGCTGTACTTCAAGGCCGAGGACCTGTCCATCCCGGAGGAATACCGGGGCATGGGTGTGCGCATCGAGGATGACGTGCTGGTCACCGAAAACGGCAACGAGAACCTCTCCGAGGCCCTTCCGCGTTCCCCCGAGGACGTGGAGACCTGGATCCAGGGGATCTGGAACCGCTCCGCCAACGCATAAGTCGCGTCAGGAACGCGAAAACGGCGGTGGGGGCGGCGGGTGGGGGGACCACCCCGCTTGGATTGCCCGCGGGGGGTGGCGCCGCCCCGGGGGGGGGCGGGGGGTAGTGAAGGT
>JAKDKI010000026.1 GCA_030453435.1 Kocuria sp. | reverse complement strand
CCGTCACCTGTCAGGTCCCGTTGCGTTGGGGCGACATGGACCCGTACGGGCACGTGAACAACGTGGAGGTCATCCGCGTTCTTGAAGAGGCTCGAATCGCGACCTTCGGTGTGCCCGTGGGCACGGGCGAGCAAATTGCCCCGGCCAAGATCCCGCTGTTCTCGGTTCTCCCGAACGGCACCCAGGCGCTCATTGCCGAACACCGCGTCAAGTACCTGCGCCCGCTGGCCTACCGCAACGTCCCCACGGAGGTTCGCGTGTGGGTCGTCTCGGCCAAGGCAGCCACGTTGGAACTCGGCTTTGAAATCGTCGACGCCGCCGACGGCGCGCCCTGCGTTCGCGCGCAGACCCAGCTCGCGTTGTTCGTCCCGGAAACGCAGACGGTTCTGCGCATCACCAAGGACCAGCGCGAACTGCTGGAGCCGTACACCGCGCCGTCGCCGTTCTGAGCACGCGCGACTACTTGTCGTGCTGCTCCTCTGCGGTCCGGTCCGTGGGACAGGGCCCGCAATTATTTGTCGCGCTGGTTTACGGTGGCTGCTAGCTATGCCGCAATGCTCTGTGGCACGGCCGTGAGGTGTAATTGCGCGCGCGTGCGGACCACGCAACCGGACTCCGGAAGCGTTCGCCACGTCCACCACATGAGCGTGTTCTCCACCGGGTCCATGTGACAGCAGGCCGCGGTGATTGCGGAGGGCTCCTCGGGATCCTGGACGCACAACGCTAGCGGTGCGTTATCCAGCCGGTCCAGCAAATGCTGCAGTGTCTTCACAAGTCCTCGCGGCGAATGTGAAGTCACGGTACAGCCCACTTCGAAATCGGTGGCAAAGCCCGTGGGGTTGGGAAGGCGCCGAAGAATCGGCAGGTCCGGGGCGGCGTCGTCGAAAAGACCGATCGTCTCCACCCAATGGTCGTCGCCGTACTGAATCACCAATTGATGCTGGCCGGGGGTGACCCGCAATTCAACGGTGGTGAGTTCGTCGATCGCGAGTGACCTGGTAGCCGTGGCCTCAACCACGGGTAGGTCGGTGCGATAACTGAACTCGTCCGGCTGGCACACCACGTGCCCGGGCGTGCGTGTAAGCCAAGGTCGGTTCATGGTTACTCTCCCTGTCCACCGTCGCAGCCCGCGACGGCTTCTTTACAAAAGAAAATAGCCATGTGGGCGGTCCGGAGCAAGCTTATGAAGGTCACCGTTTGGTGACGATCACCTAGTGCCCTAGTCAGGCCTCACTTCGGAGAATACTCTTTTGCAGGCATTCTCGCGGTGATGGCGCTCAGGGCAATGAATGCCCGCGCGCGGCGGTCCAGAGCTCGTACCAATCCGTGTGGGTCATGAGCTCGGCGGCTTGGGGTGCCTGGGCGCACGCGCGGATGCGCTCCGGATTCATAGTGCCGACCACCGGGCGAATGCCGTAGGGATGGCGCAGCAACCAGCCGACCACCACGGCCTCACGGGTGACATTCATGCGTTCCGCCAGCCGATCGACGACGCCGCTCGTGGCCTCCGCGGTCCGGTCACCTTCGGGCGCTTGGCGGCCGGAGTAGATGCCGTCCGCCATGGCACCCCACGCCTGAACCTCGATCTCGTCCGCCGCGCAGTGGGTCAGGAGGCCCTCGGGGAAGTTGTACTCGGTGCCCTCGGTCTGGTTGCTCAGGATCTGGGTTTCCACGAAGTCCCGGTGGGCCAGACTCATCTGGACCTGCACCGCCGTCAGGGGAGTGCACAGCAGCTGTTGGAAGGCGGCCACGTGGCGCAGGGTCATGTTGGACAACCCCACGGAGTTGATCAGACCCTCTGAGCGCAGTTCATCAAGCGTGCGGGCCGTCTCGCCCATCGTGGTCAGGGGATCGGGGCGGTGCAGAATCAGTCGTTCCACGCTGTCCACGCCCAAGCGCTGCAGAGAGCCCTCGAGGCTCGCGCGGATGGTGTCCCGGTCCAACCGGTAGTGCACCGGGGAATTGTCGGGTCCGGTATTACCCGGGATACGGATGCCGCACTTTGTCTGCAGCTTGATCCCTTGGCGGAGTTCCGGATCTTCGGCCAGGATGCGACCGAAGACCGTCTCCGACTTACCCGCCGCGTAAATGTCAGCGTGGTCGAAAAGGTCGAACCCGGCGTCGTGAGCCGCGCGCACGGCGGTGTGAGCGGCGTCGAACTGGGCGCTGGTGATCTCGGAACGGTCCCAGGCCCCACCCAGGGCCATGCAACCGTAGATCAGCGGTGAACTCATGATTCGGAACCCTTGTGTTTGTGGTGGCGGTGGGGGGAGACCTGTTGGCGCAAGCGTGCGGCCTCACTATAGGCGGCAGCGGACTCGTCCAGTTTGCCCAGGTACTGGTAGACGATGCCCAACTCGGTGTAGCAATCGGACTGGTCACGCTGAGAACCAGGAGTCTCCTGGTAAAAATCCAACGCTCGGTTATAGGCCGTGATGGCCTGGGCCCGGCGTTTGGTGGCGTTGTAAACGCGCGCCAGATTGATGTAGCACTCGGCCTGATCTTTGGGCTCGTGCGGGGCGTCCAAATACTGCCCGAGCGCGTCCAGCAAATGGGACTCTGCACGCGGGTAGTCGCGATCCTCTACGAGCAATGAACCGACGATCAGGTGGGCGCGGCCCTTGGGCTTACTGCTGTCCGGGATCTGTCCGAAGTACTCCAAGCAGCGCTGGTACTCGGTGATCGCCTTGTCCCGCGCGTTCATGACCACGTACAGATGACCCAAGTTGTAGTGGCACGCCGCAAGTTCGCGCTGAGTCTGCTGGGTCTCTTTGAACAACTCGATCGCCTGCCGATAAGCGGTCTCGGCCTGGGAGAGTTCACCCCGATCCTCGGCGTCCAGGGCACGTGTGAAATAACCGTTGCCATCATCCGAATAGCTCATCAGCTCATCCTTTCGGGACCCACCGGGGTAGCTCCAAATGCTACACGGTAGGTTGCAACATAACCCGGCTGATAATCTCTAGAACACACTCTTTCAGGAGGTCAGGATGGCAGTACAGAACAGCGCTCCCGGGCAGGACCCGCGTGATCCGCAACGTGAAGAAATGCTCGATGACCAGGCCGCATCCGTGGTTCGTCATGAAGAGCGTCTGGTGATCAACCGTCAACAGGAGGAAACCGGAAGGCTCCGGCTCCGCAAATACGTGGTTGAAGAGCCAGTCCGTCAGAAAGTGACCGTGGGCCACGACGAGCCCGACGTGGTCCGCACCCCCATCACCGAAGAGGAACGCCAGGCTTTCCTCGACGGCAGCGAGTTGCCCGTGGGCGACGACGAAATGATCCTGTACCGCACCGAAGCCGTGGTCCAGACGGTGCGCGTTCCTTACCAGCGTGTCCGTCTGGTGGCTCAGCGCACCGAGCGCACCGAAGTCATCGAGGACACCCTCCGCAAGGAGCGCGTCGACATCCAGACGGATGAGAACCGCGCATAACCTTTGGCCTTCTTGAGCGGCCCGGAGCCTCCGAATATCGGAGGTTCCGGGCCTCACTCATTTCTGAACCTTTCCGCGCATGGCGGGGGATGGACGCATTGAAATGCGTGTGTGCGGTGCTGCCCGCGGGTGGCGGGCACCACGACAGAAGAACTGCGTGACTGCGGGTAGCGTTGAAGCGTGACTGACTCTTCTCTTTCCCTCATCCGCCACGGGCAGACCGACTGGAACTTCGCTCGCCGGCTCCAGGGCCGCACCGACATCCCCCTCAACTCGACCGGGCGCGAACAGGCCCGTGAAGTGGGGCGCGAGCTGGCGGAGTCTGGGGAGCACTGGGACGTCCTCGTTTCCTCACCGCTGTCCCGTGCCCGCGAAACCGCGGTCATCATTGGTGAAGAAGTCGGTCTCAAACTGTCGCGCACCTACGACGATCTGATCGAGCGCAGCTTCGGAGAGATCGAAGGCTACGACTGCAGCCACATGACCGAGGAAGAGCGCCATGCGTTCATGGAACAGCACGGCGAACACACTGCGGATCTCGTGGCTCGAGGTGTGGCGCTGTTACAGCAGATTCTTGCCGACTACCCGGGACAGAACGTGATGATCGTCAGCCACGGTTCCTTTATTCGTCTCACTGCGGGGCACATTCTGAACCGGAAGCTCCGCAGCTTGGAGAACGGGGAAGTGGTGACCCTGACCGCGGATGAGGTGGTTGCGGCGGCGTCGGCGCCTCTCGGTGGGGCTAAGAATTAAGGTGACCTGTCCCGCGTAATGAGCGGAAAATTGGGATACCTAACCATGCATTCTTGATTGCATGTATAACTCACGATCAATTATCAATAAATCTTTTTGCGTTAAGAAATGTTACTCGATAGTTAATTAGTTTCCTTTAGGAATTGGAGGGGAGCGACGAAAGGATTTCTGGCGTTCACTCCCCGCTCAACCCGAATGGTGGCTCTTGCTCACGGGGAGTCATAGGCTGGGGGCAGACTCGGCAACGTGGCCGACCGCGCGTACTGCCGCCACACAGGGCAGGCGCGCGTTTGGGTTTTCGGTGGCCGTGCGTTCCTATCTCGAATCGACTGCGAGCAAAGGCGTGATGCAGACGTGACCCCTCCCGATGCGACCGACACCCAGGTCATACCCGTAACGTGGCAACGCCCCCAATGGAGCGGCGAGCAAGAGTGGATCAACGAGTACTACCGGTCTGTCCCGGATGCGGATGTTGCCGCAGCCAAGGAGGAGCGGCTCACGTCCAGAGCTCAGGCGCATCGAGAGGTGGGCAAGACCCGCTCCAAGGGTGACGTGTGCGTGGACGTTCGGGAGGATCAGGACAACACCGTCCTCTACGTGGTCACTGACGACATGCCGTTTTTGGTATCCACGTTGAACACGGAAATCGCCGCCAAGTGGGGCGGTGCCGAGTTGGTGTTGCACCCGTTGTTGCTGGCCACTCGGGATGCCGAAACGCATGAACTGGAATCGCTGGCGCAGGTCCCTAATATTTCTACCGCTTCATCCGGTGACACCACTGCCATCCCACTGGTGCCGCTCAGTCCCAATGCCACCCTGCGTTCCAGCGGTGGGGGAGGCCGCACTGAATCCGTGATCGAATCGTGGATCCGGATCGTCCTGCACCGCAGCCTGAGTGATGAAGAGCGGGAAGAGCTGAAGAGCTACCTCGGTGAGAGGCTGATTCCGGATGTCCGCCGCGTGGACGAGGACCAGGATCAGATGCACTCCGTGGCGGATGAGCTGGCCCGTTCCCTGAACGGCTTGCATCAGATTCGTTTCGAGGACGGTTCCCAGCTACCTGATGTGGATTCCGCCGCAGAATTCCTGGATTGGCTGCGCGGAGGCAACTTCGTGTTCATGGGTATCAAGCGCTACGACCTCACCGATGAAGGCGAGGACGCCGCACTGCATTCCCGCCCGCAAACCGGGTTGGGATTGCTGCGAGAAGCGGGCACAGAAGGGCACACACAACGCCTCACCGGCCTGGGCAGTCTGCACGCCAGGGACCGCGAAGTGGTGTTCGTGACCAAGGCCAATCGCCGTTCCTCGATTCACCGGCGTGAGTACCTCGATTACATCGGCATCAGAACCTTCGCGCAGGATGGTACGGTCACCGGCGAGTATCTGATCCTCGGGTTGTTCTCGCGTAGGGCTCATTCCGTGCCCGCCCACCAGACTCCGCTGGTGCGCGAAAAGGTGAATGCCGTGGTGGAGCGCTTCGGTTTCTTGCCGGACAGCCACTCCGCGCGCGATCTCCTGGGGATCATCGAGGATTACCCGCGCGACGAGTTGTTCCACATGACAGCCGACGAACTCTACGACACAGCCAGCGGTGTGCTGGGCCTGAACGAACGCCGTCAAACGCGGTTGTTCCTCCGGCAGGACACCTTCGGACGTTTCATGTCGGCCGTGGTGTTCTTGCCGCGCGACCGCTACAACACTTCGGTACGCCAGCGCATTGAAGAACAACTCCAGGACGTCTTCGACTCCGAGGCCATCGACTTCGAGGTGCGCCTGACATCCTCCTCCCTGGCACGACTGTTCTTCCGCATCCGCTTGCCGTACACGGGCGAAGTGCGCGAATTCGACCAGGCAGACCTCGAGCACCGGTTGCGCGCAGCGGTTCGCTCGTGGCCGGACACTCTGGCGCGCGCCATTCGGTTGGGTTTCGATTCCGACGACGCCGCTCGCCTCACCCCGCTGTGGACCCACGCCTTCCCGGGTGCCTACCGCGAGGACTACGAAATCGAAGAGGCAGTGGAGGACCTGCAGCGCTGCGAGGAACTATGGGGCCGCGACCCGAATCTGCCGGCAGAGGTCCGCGTGGCCGAACACGACGGGCAGGTACGCCTCAATATTTACCTGACCCAAGCGCTGTCTCTGACCGAGCTGTTGCCGCTGTTGCACAACATGGGACTCACCGTGTTGGACCAGCGTCCGTACACGGTGACCCCGTCTGACGGCCGCGAATTCCAGCTGTACGACTTCGGTGTGGAACTCCCCACCGGGGTGGATGCTCAGGGGCCTGATAGCGCCAAGACCGAGGACCTCATCGAGGACACGCTCTGTGCCATCCTCTCCGGGCGATCGGAATCCGACTCGCTGGACCGCTTGGTGCTGACCGAACGCCTGAGCTGGCGTGGGGTTGCCGTGTTGCGTTCCTACGTTCGCTACCTGTTGCAGTTGGGCTACGCGAACTCGTTCGAGTTCATTGCCGATACCTTGCTCGACTACCCGGAGGCCACTCGGGAACTCTCGGAGTTCTTCCGTTCGAGTTTCGACCCGGAGCGGTTCGAGGACACGGAGCAGGGCCGTGAGGAACGCTCTCAAGCGCGTGATGCCGCCCGGGAACGCCTCGACAAAGTCTTGGACGAGGTCCCCTCCCTGGACGCGGACCGTCTCTTCCGGGCGCTGGCCAACGTGGTGGGGGCAACGCTTCGCACCAACGTGTACCAGGAGCGCCCCACCATGGCGTTCAAGCTGGACCCGCAGTCAATCGATGCGGCTCCCTACCCTCGACCCAAGTTCGAGATCTGGGTGTGGTCCCCGCGCGTGGAGGGAACGCACTTGCGGTTCGGACATGTGGCACGCGGTGGCTTGCGCTGGTCGGATCGCCGGGAAGACTTCCGCACCGAGGTGCTCGGCCTGGTCAAGGCTCAGATGGTCAAGAATGCAGTGATCGTCCCGGACGGCGCCAAGGGCGGCTTCTTCCCCAAGCAGCTTCCGGATCCGCAGCAGGATCGTGAGGGCTGGTTGGAGGAAGGCCGTGAGGCGTACAAGCTGTTCATCGCTTCGCTGCTGGATGTCACTGACAACATCACCCATGAGTCCAACGCCGAGCCGAACGCGGAGGTCTCGGATGACGGCTCCAAGGACGCCGCCGAGGCACCCGAGACTCCCCAGGGAGACACGGTGTTGCACCCGGATCGAGTGATCCGTCGTGATGAGGACGATTCATATCTGGTGGTCGCCGCGGACAAGGGAACGGCTGCGTTCTCCGATACCGCCAACGCCATCTCCCTGGATCGGAACTTCTGGCTGGGCGATGCCTTCGCTTCCGGCGGCTCGGTCGGTTACGACCACAAGGCCATGGGTATCACGGCCCGCGGTGCGTGGGAATCGGTCAAGCGGCACTTCTTCGAGCTGGGCGTGGACACCCAATCCGAGGCGTTCACCGCGGTGGGCATCGGTGACATGTCCGGTGACGTGTTCGGTAACGGCATGTTGCTCTCCGAGCACATCAAGCTGGTTGCGGCGTTCGATCACCGCGACGTGTTCCTGGACCCGGACCCGGACACAGCGGCGTCGTACAAGGAACGAGAGCGACTGTTCAACGCCGGGCGTACGTCCTGGCAGGATTTCGACGCATCAGTGATTTCTGAAGGTGGCGGTGTCTACTCGCGCCGGGAGAAGTCCATCCCGATTACCCCGCAGGTGCGCGAGGCACTGGGGCTCGATGAAGGTGTGGAGTCCATGGCTCCGCAGGAACTGGTGCGCGCTATCCTGCTCGCCCCGGCGGATCTGCTCTACAACGGTGGCATCGGCACGTACGTCAAGTCCTCGCTGGAAACCAACCAGGACGTGGGCGACAAGGCCAATGATCCGATCCGAGTCAACGGTGAAGACCTGCGGGTCAGGGTCATCGGCGAGGGCGGCAACCTGGGCGCTACTCAGCTGGGACGTATCGAAGCAGCGCGCAACGGGATCCTGGTCAACACGGACGCGATCGACAACTCCGGCGGTGTGGAGTCCTCCGACCGCGAGGTGAACATCAAGATCCTGGTCGACCGCATGGTCGAGGCCGGCAAGTTGGACCGGGACGAACGTGCTGACTTCATTGAATCCATGACGGACGAGGTTGCGGACCTTGTGCTGCGCACCAACGTGGCGCAGAACGTGCTGCTCACGACCGAGCGCGCTCGCGGCCCGGAGTTCGCGGAAACATTCATCCGGCTGATGCACTGGCTCGAGGAAGAGGCCGACCTGGACCGGGAGCTCGAGTTCTTGCCCACGGACGAGGAACTGCGTGAGCGTGCGGAGAACGGTGAGTCCTTGACCGGGCCGGAGCTGTCGGTGCTCACCGCGTACACCAAGATTCAGCTGACCGGGGCGCTGACCCACAGCGACCTGGCGGATGACCCATGGTTCGATGCCACGCTGGAGCACTATTTCCCCACGCAGATCCGTGAGAAGTTCGGCGAGGACATTCAGTCCCACCCGCTGCGTAAGCAGATCATCGCAACCATGGTGGCCAACAAGATCATCAACTACGGCGGCATCGCATTTGCATACCGCGTGGTGGATGATTCGGGTGCGGATCTGGCGGATCTGGCGGCGGTCTTCACCGCGGCCGTGGAGATCTTCGATCTGGAGCCCTACGTGGCTCGTCACGCTCAGCTGGGTACGGATGTTCCGCTGGAGATGTGGAACAAGTTGACCCTGCGCATGCGGCGTCTGTTGGACCGAGTGGTGCGTTGGTTCCTCAATCGCAGTGAATCCGAGGCGACCATTCAGGAACTCGTGGATGCTTACAAGCCCACCGTGCAGCTGCGCTTCGGCGAACAGCAGCTCATGAGTGCCCAGTCCCAGGAACGCGTCAGCGCGGACACCGAGCTGGCCGAGCGTCAGTCGGTGCCCAAGGACCTGGCCGTCGAATGGGCAGAGTTGCTGGACGCTTTCGCACTGCTGGACGTCGCACGCTTGGCTCAGGCCGGCGGAGTACAGGTAGCAGGAGAGCGGGCCGGCGAGCACGCGGCGTCGTCGACCGAGAGCGAAGAGCACGTGACCGTCGAGACCATTGCCAAGGTCTACTTTGCCCTGTTCGACCGGTACGGGTTGGAAAACCTGCTGGATCGCATCACCGCGCTTCCGCAGACCACTCGGTGGGAGAACATGGCCAGGATCTCAATGCGTGAGGACCTGTACTCCACGCTGGTTGCTCTCGCGGCACAAGCGCTCGAGTCCCCCGGTGAGAACGCCGAGGAGAAGGTCGTTGCGTGGGAGCGCGAGAACCAGGATCGCTTGGAACGCCTGCGTGACGTGCTGGGAGAGATCGAGGGGATGTCCTCCGGCGGGGATGCCGGGGCCGAACTCGCGGCGCTCTCGGTGGCCCTGCGCACCATGCGCAGTGCGCTGACAGAGTAGTTCATAACCAGAGAGACCCGGGCTGGCGCGTGTGCGTCGGCCCGGGCTTTTTCTTTGACTCTCCGGTAGCGTGAGTTGCATCACAACTGGTACTGATGACCCCTCGATCGAGGGATAGGAGACATCATGCAGAAGAAGGTTTACAAGGGCTTGGCACCACTTGCGCTCGCCACAGCATTGGCACTGACCGCGTGCGGTGGCAGCGGGGGGAACGCGGAGGACACGAACACCGACGCCGCTGCGACCGCCGAGGCTACTGGTGGCGCCACGGGCGGTGCCTCTGAAGGTGCCGGTAACGGGGCGTCGGAGAGTGCGGCCGACGGTTCGGGCGAGGGCGCGGGCAACGATGCCACCGCAGGAGCCGAGGGTGCTGCCGCGGGCGGTGCCGGTGGCGCGGCCGCGGGAGAGGCAGGCTCGGAAGAAGGATCCGGCTCTGGCGAAGGAGCCGGAGCGGGTGGTGACGGCTCCGGTGGCTCCGGGACTGAAGGCACTGGCGGTGCCGGTGACGGAACGGATGGCTCGGCCGGCGGCTTCGGTGCGGGTAACGCGACTGGTGGTGGCGGTTCAGGTGAAGCCGGCGCTGACGGCTCCGGTGCAGGTGCTGATAGCTCGGGTGGCGCAGCCGGTGGAGGTTCGGGCTCCGGCGGCGACAGCTCCGGGTCGGCTGAGGCCGGTGCCGGGGCGGGCGCGGGAGCCGGCGGTGGTGCTGGCGCTGGTGGCAACTCCGATTTCCAGCCGATCGACAACGGCACGGGAATCATCCCCGCCGGTGAATACACGGTTCAGTCAGGTGACACCCTCGGTTCCATCGCTCAGCGTTCCGGCGTGACGGTCGATGAGCTCTACGCAGCCAATCGCGACAAGGTTCAACTGCACCTGATTCGCGCGGGTCAGAGCATCACGATCCCCCAGCGCTGACCCGGCGGGACCTGGTCGAGCGGAGTCTGCAGTCTCGTCGACGGTCCGCCCCAGGCCCAGCCAACTCTGCACATCAGTCGACGTTGCAACCCGGAAATCCCCGTTCCTGGGACGCAACGTCGACTGATCTACGTCGGGCCTCGGTACCAAGGCTCCAGCGTCCATCAGAGTGCACGGTGTTTGGCAGGGTCGATCGTACTGTCGACCACGATGCACTCGGCATGAGCCAGCCGGGTTTGTAGTTCCGGAATTACTCCGTCACTTCGATCTGACCCCTCGCCCCGCGCTCAGCCTCTGCAAACGAGTGGTTCACGAACGTGTACGTGCCGGCTTCCGGGAATGACATTTCCACGAAACCACCCTGCGCCGGCGCAAGATCGAGGGCCTGTGCGCCGCCGGTGCCACTCGGATTGCCGGGGCTGGAGGGCGACAACAGGTACGCGCCCTCCTTGTACACGGTGTCGAACTGCCCGCCCACCACATGGAAACTCGTGCCCTTGGACGGGCCGGCCGCGAGCACCCAGATCCGAACGCGCTCGTCAGTTCGCGTGGGCAGTTTATCGTGCATGTACTGAGTCGCATGTCCGTTGAACATGGTCAACGACGGCGTTCCAGCCGCAATCGCCGCGGGATCCACCACCGCGTTCACGCCGTCCGGCAGGTCCGGTTGCTCCGCGGGCGGGACTGTCACGTAGGTTTCGTTCTGCACCAGTAGGTACTCGCGGTCCACCTCGGGCAAGTCGGGCGGATCGATGATCACCGCGCCGAACATTCCCGCAGCGACATGTGTGCTCATGGGGGCGGTGGCGCAGTGGTACAACCAGATCCCGGACCGTACCGCCTCGAAGCGGTAGACGAGGGACTCTCCCGGGGCAATGGTCCGCATGGTCTCGTCCGGCGACACGTCTCCCGCGTGGAAATCGACCGAGTGGCCCATGCTGCCGCTGTTGGTCAGCGTCACCTCGAACACGTCGCCCACTTTTCCGCGCAGCGTGGGCCCGGTGTAATCGCCGTTGAAGGTCCACGCGTCCAGGGTTACACCGGGTGCGACTTCCCGGGCGACCTCCTGAACGTCCAGGGTCAGTTCGTGCACCGTCTCGTTCGGTGCCGGATCCAGCGCTGGGTCACGGGCCTCGAAGGCCTCGCCAGGCGCGGCATTGAAGTCCACGTCCGCGGCAGGATCCTGCGAGTCGATCGCCGGGGGCGCCCCACCCGCCCCGTGTTCCTCATGGCCTGCAGTACCCACGGGGTTGCCTTGTTCGTCCACCGGAATCACGGTGACCGTCATGCCCATGGAGCGGTGACCGATCACGGAACACCAGCCCTCAAGCGGTTCCGTAATGATGCCGGCATCCACCACGGCGGAATCGCCGGGGCCAACTCGACCGGATGTCGCACCGTTGGCGAAGACCAGGTCGTGCACGTTGGTGGGGTCGTCGTTGATCAGCGTGATCACCAAGCGATCGCCCACGGGGACTTCGATGTCTCCGGGGTCGAAACGCATGTCCTGGTTGGCATGCATCGTGATCTCGGTGGTGTTACCGGTGGCCTGCACTGTGTTCTCTGTACCAGAACTCAGACCGATCCCCGCTGACTGCGGTGCCACGGCAATGCCCGCCCCCACCGCCAGTAAGACCGTGAGCACCCCCGCCACGATTTGCCGCAGGGGGTTGGGCTTTCGGTCGGGTGCCCCAGTGCTGGCTGCCGCAGAGCTGGAACCGCCGGCCGTATCTGTTGCGGGAGCTTGGCCAGCCGCGCGCTGTGCCATGAGGCGGCGCCGTCCGGCAACGGAAACCTTGGCGGAGGAGATCATCAATGGGATGAACGCCGCGAACGCAACCGCGCCCACGATCGAGACCACGGCGCGCACCCACGAAGGCAGCATGCCGGCGGGTAGCGCGAACAGTGCAATGCAGAGGTTCAAGACCGTGACCCGGTAGACGCCACCGCGGTTGATGGCTGCCAGCGAAGCGCGCACCGTGGCGGGCCCGCCGCCCATCGTGGACGGGAGGATGTAACTCATGGCGCCCAGCAGGGTCTGCAACAGGAATCCGGCCACGAACGGAATGGTCAGTGCGCCCATCACACTTGTCTGAATGCCCTGGACCGCCACCAGAATCAGCGCGATCACCACGGTGACGAACAGCCAGGCGATGCCGGAGGCCACGGACCATCCCATGTAGCCCTCGGGCAGCTTGCGCATGCCCGTGCGGATCATGATGCGGCCGACCAGGCCCACGCCCACCGCGTAACCGAACAACCCGAGGACCACCACGGGAACCCAGCCACCCAAGGCACCACCGGCAGCCACCAAACTTCCCGCGGCCATGGCGGGCAGGGCGATGCGGGACAGGGCCGTGGCTGTCTCTTCCATGCGCGTGCGCACCATGGTCGGCCACAGGGTCAGCAGTGTCGCGGACACCGTGAGACCCACGAACCCCAGAACGTTGACTGCCTGGTGGGTCAGGAGTAACCGAGAATGCCAGGGGTCAGCCAGATCCAGGGCCAGAATCGCCCCGAATATTGCGCCCACCGGCAGGAAGAATGCCGCTACCGCATACCAACGCACGGTGATGCCGAACCGGGCGGGCAACGCGGTGCGCAACTGAGAAAGGAGCGACAACCCGTGCCACGTGAGTAGGCCGCCGATGATCGTTGCGGACACCAGGGTGAGCCACCACCAGTCCGCGAGCATGCCCACCATGAGTAGCACGGTGCCCGCTGTGACCCCGTAAATGCGCAGGATCTGGCGAGGGCGCTCGTGGTCGGGGAGCCGGTGATGCAGTAGCGCCTCGGTGAAGTGCTGGGACCACACCATGATCGAGGTGGTGATCAGCCCCAGCGTGACCATGTGCACCATGAGCCAGCGGGTGTCGGGGATCCACCGGTGGAAGCCGAGCACCAGGATCAGCGCGGTCATCCACCAGCGCACGGGCTTACCGGCGGTGCGGTGCCACGACCTCCCGTGCTTCTTCGTGGCGGGCGCTGGGTCCTGGGGCTTGCTGAGAGTGGGCACCGTCCATCCGATCCACAAATATTGGCACTTTAGATGCAAGTATAGTTCGCCCGCGGTACCCGTACGATGTGACGGTGACCCCAGAGATTATTGCCACCATTGCGACCTCGGTACTCATCATCATCGGGTGCCTGGGCATCATCATCCCCGTGTTGCCGGGGTCCATCACCGCACTGATCGGTCTGATCATTTGGGCGGTGGTTGTGCAGTCCGTGGAGGGCTGGGTCGTCCTCGCCCTCGGCGGCACATTGCTGCTGGCGGGCATGTCCGCGAGCTTGGTGCTCACCGGGACGCGTTTGAAACGCCGCGCCATCCCCAACCGCACGCTGCTGTTCGGTGTCATAGGTGCCGTGATCGGCATGTTCGTGATTCCCGTGGTGGGCTTGGTGATCGGCTTCATCGTGGGGCTACTGGCGTCTGAAACCGTGCGCAACCGTAACTTCCGCACAGCCCTGGACACCTCATGGGT
The DNA here is from genome assembly GCA_030453435.1 of Kocuria sp. Lineage (GTDB taxonomy): Bacteria > Actinomycetota > Actinomycetes > Actinomycetales > Micrococcaceae > Kocuria > Kocuria atrinae. The sequence goes on along the minus strand of JAKDKI010000026.1, from coordinate 177 downwards.
CGCTCTTAAGGCCGCGGGTATCGGCATCATTCTGGAGCTGACCTGCGCGCTACTGGCGGCGAGCGTGTTCATCATCGGGGCCATCGTCTTCTTCGTCACGGCCGCCTGACGTACGCTTCCTGCCCCGGGTGGGCGGTTCAGCCCCACCGCCTCGACCGGCCGGCGCCTCACCGAGCC
>JAKDKI010000204.1 GCA_030453435.1 Kocuria sp. | reverse complement strand
CTTCTGGAGTTTGGTAGGCTGGGGCGCGGATCACCTGCTGGGAACAGGGTGGTTGGTGATCGTGGGAGCCGTCTTAGGTGCGGCTGCTGGGATCTATCTTGGTTACCTCCACATGCGGGAGGGCCTGAACTCCAGTTCGACCCAGATGGAGAACCCGACAAAGACATCGAAGTCTGATCAGGGCCCCACGCCCCGAGTGTGACCGGTCTGGATACCGCAGAAAGGACCCGTATTGAACCCCGCCTTGAGGATTCCGGCCGAATTCGTGGCCCCGTCAGTTGAGGACGCGCACCTGCCTCCCTTCTTCTCCGTGGGCACTTTCGAAGTCGGCAAGCATTCTTTGTTGATCCTGTTGTCGGTGGTTCTCATCGCTGGGTTCTTCATGTACGTCGTCCGCCGCCGCGCCCTGGTCCCCTCCAAGGGTCAGTACCTGGGCGAAATGGGCTACGGCTTTGTCCGTAACCACCTGGGCCGCGACATCATCGGCGAGAAGGAATTCCGCCCGTACATCCCGCTGCTCTTCACGTTCTTCTTCTTCATCCTGGTCAACAACCTGTTCGGCTCCATTCCGGTGCTGCAGCTTCCGACCTTCTCCCACCCGGGCACCGCGTACGTCTTCGCGGCCATCGCCTACATCGTGTGGGTCTTCGTGGGTATCAAGCGCCACGGCTTCGGCGGCTTCTTCGTCAAGATGACCATGCCGCCGGACGTTCCCAAGGTTCTCTACATCGTGTTGATCCCGCTCGAGTTCCTCTCGAACATGATCATCCGCCCCGTCACGCACGCACTTCGTGTGTTCGCCACGATGTTCGCCGGCCACATGGCCATCATGGTCGCCGCCGGCTTCACCGCCTACCTCGCCACCGGCGTGGGTGGAGCACTCGGTATCGGTGGATCCGTTTTCGGCGTGATCCTGGGCCTCTTCATTTACTTCCTGGAGGTTCTGATTCAGATCCTGCAGGCCTACATCTTCACCCTGCTGTTTGCCGTGTATGTACAGGGCTCACTGCAGGAGGGGCACTGACCCCACGAAGCAGTGGTCCGATCGGACCGCTGATGTGACCATCGTCCATTTACGATTCCAGTAATGGCATCACTGCCCGACACGGGCACCCAGAAAGGAAATATCCATAATGGAAGGTTCGCTTAGCGTCATTGGCTACGGTCTCGCTGCCATCGGTGGTGGCATCGGTGTGGGTTTGATCTTCGCTGCTTACATGCAGGCAGTTGCTCGCCAGCCCGAGTCCCAGCGCGTGATTCAGCCGATGCTGTTCATGGGCTTCGCCGTGGTCGAGGCTCTGGCCATCCTGGGCTTCGTGCTCGCACTCCTCTAAGAGCGGCTCGTCCGCACTTAGTCCTTAACTAGAGAACAGGAATCGCGCACATGACCGCAATGTTGTTGGCAGCAGAAGAAGGGGCTAGCCCCCTGTTCCCCAATGTCTGGGAAATGCTGATCACCGCCATTGGGTTCCTGATTCTGCTTTTCATCGCGATCAAGTTCATCGTTCCGGCGTTCGAGAAGGTCTACCGCGACCGCACCGAAGCCATCGAAGGTGGACTTGCCAAGGCCAAGGCCGCTCAGGCAGAGGCCAAGGCCGCTCGCGACGAGTACAACCAGCAGCTTGAGAGCGCCCGCCTCGAAGCCCAGAAGATTCGTGAGGAAGCCCGCACCGAGGGCGAGAAGATCCTCGCGGACTTCAAGGATCGCGCCAACGTCGAATCCGCTCGGATCACCGAGAACGCACACAAGGCCATCGAGGCCGAGCGTGCCGCCGCAGTGGTTTCATTGCGCGACGAGGTTGGCACCTTGGCAACACAGCTCGCTTCCAAGATCGTCGGGGAATCCCTGAACGACGACGCTCGTGCAAACCGCGTTGTCGATCGCTTCCTGGCAGATCTTGAATCCGAGCAGGGTCGCACAGGAGCTGCACGGTAATGGCAGAAGCATCGAACGAACCCTACCGTCCCCTCACAGTGGACATTGATCGCTGGGCTTCGGAAGCAAACGTCGGAACAGCCAAGCAGCTGTTCGGCATGCTCGACGTCATCGACGGCAACGGCGCACTGCGTCGGGCGCTGACGGATCCGTCACGCGCCGCCGACGATCGCGTGAAACTCGTACACAGGCTCTTCGGGGAGCGGACCCACAAGTCCGACACCGTTGAAGCGGTGTCCGGTTTCGTGCACCGACTGTTGGGCAATGAGGAACAGGATCCCGCTATCGAGATCGTGTCCGAGCTTGTGAAGCAGCGCTCCGCCAACGAGCGACAGCTCGGTGACGGCATTGAACGAACCGCAGTGATGATGGCAGCTGCGGCTGCCGAGAACCGCGGGGGCCTCAATGCCATGGAATCCCTGGTGGATGAACTGATTCAGTTCAAGAACACCGTGGATCACTCCGAGGAGATCCAGGGTGCCTTCGCAGATTCGCGCGCTAGCGCGGGAGCCAAGGCACAGCTCGCATCCCGACTGATGCCCAATGCATCTGAAGAGGGCGCACTGTTGACTCAGCGCGCCGTCAGCGAGCCGCGTGGAGCTTTGCCCGGTCGTTTGATCGAGCGCTTCGCAGAAGTTGTTGCCGATCGGCAGCAGCGTTGGATCGCCCGCATCGTGACGTCTCGTCCGTTGAGCCACGAGCAGTTGGAGAAACTGCGTCAGAGCCTCAACGCTCTGTACCAGCGGGATCTCAAGCTCGCTGTCGAGGTGGACCGCTCACTGATCGGCGGCTTGCGAGTGCAGGTCGGTGAGGAAGTCATCGACGGGTCCGTGACTCATCGTCTGGGCCAATTGCAGCAGCGAATCGGAGCCTGATCCCCTGGTGGAGCGGGGATCGCGGGGAGTCGGTCGATGCCGGCATCTCGTCGCGTTGCCTCCACCGGCCGTTGACACGGTCAGCAGGCGATGGGGCAACGCATCGCGACAAGAAGAAGTTAGGTCATTGCGCGGGCGATGATCACGAAACGTAGAGAGCAGGGACAGCAGATGGCCGATGTGACCATCAATGCCGACGAAGTCCGTAGTGCGCTGAACGAGTTCGCGGCGTCCTACGAACCCGGCAATGCAGAACGAGTAGAAGTCGGACGTGTCGCCAGTGCCGCTGACGGTATTGCGCGTGTCGAGGGTCTTCCCTCGGTCATGGCCAACGAACTCCTGAAGTTCGAGAACGGTGTTCTTGGTCTGGCCTTGAACCTCGACACCCGCGACATCGGTGTTGTGGTTTTGGGCGAGTTCCAGGGCATCGAAGAGGGCCAGGAAGTTCACCGTACCGGTGAGGTTCTGTCCGTACCGGTGGGCGAGGGTTACCTCGGCCGCGTGGTGGATCCCCTGGGCGAGCCGCTGGACGATTTGGGACCGGTTGCGACCGACGGTCGTCGCGAGCTGGAGCTGCAGGCTCCGGGCGTGACCATGCGTAAGTCGGTTCACGAACCGCTGCAGACCGGTATCAAGGCTATTGACGCCATGATCCCGATCGGCCGTGGCCAGCGTCAGCTGATCATTGGTGACCGCCAGACCGGTAAGACCGCTATTGCCGTGGACGCCATTTTGAACCAGCGTTCCAACTGGGAAACCGGCGATGTCGATAAGCAGGTGCGCTGCATCTACGTGGCCATCGGCCAGAAGGCATCCACCATTGCTTCGGTGCGTCAGACCCTCGAGGACAACGGGGCCCTGGAGTACACCACCATCGTGGCTGCGCCGGCTTCCGAGTCGGCCGGTCTGAAGTACCTCGCTCCGTATGCGGGTTCCGCTATCGGTCAGCACTGGATGTACAACGGCAAGCACGTTCTGATCGTGTTCGACGATCTGTCCAAGCAGGCCGAGGCCTACCGTGCCGTGTCCCTGTTGCTGCGCCGCCCGCCGGGACGTGAAGCGTACCCGGGTGACGTGTTCTACCTGCACTCCCGTCTGCTGGAGCGTTGCGCCAAGCTCTCCGACGAGCTCGGTGCCGGTTCGATGACCGGTCTCCCGATCATCGAGACCAAGGCGAACGACGTCTCCGCGTTCATTCCGACCAACGTGATTTCGATTACCGACGGTCAGATCTTCCTCCAGTCGGACCTGTTCAACGCGAACCAGCGCCCCGCAGTGGACGTGGGTATCTCCGTGTCCCGCGTGGGCGGTGCCGCTCAGGTCAAGGCTATGAAGAAGGTCTCCGGTACGTTAAAGCTGGATCTGGCCTCCTACCGCTCCATGCAGGCGTTCGCGATGTTCGCATCCGATCTGGATGCCGCATCACGTCAGCAGCTGACTCGCGGTGAACGTCTGATGGAGCTGCTCAAGCAGCCCCAGTACACCCCGTACCCCGTGGCGGATCAGGTCGTGTCCATCTGGGCAGGTACCACCGGTCAGCTCGACGACGTCGATGTTGCCAACGTGAATGAGTTCGAGAAGGCCCTGATCGAACAGGTCCGTCGAACCACCAACGTGATGGATTCCATCGAATCCACGGGCAAGCTCGAGGACGACGCAATCGACGCGTTGAAGACGGCTGTTGCCGAGGTCAAGCGCGACTTCCGCGGTTCGAACCACGGGATTGAGCCCGGTCACGAGGAGCACGAGTCCCTCGAGACCGAGGACGTCAACCAGGAAAAGATCGTCAGGAAGTAACCGAGTCAGCGGTGTGCCGGGGACGGCCCACCGCGGCGGGGGCGAAAAGGAGTTTGATGGGGGGGCCGCATCGGGTGTACCGACAGAAGATATCAGACACCGCG
>JAKDKI010000203.1 GCA_030453435.1 Kocuria sp. | reverse complement strand
CTCCCCAGGAAGTCGTAGCTGAATTTCTCAGTCCAACTTCTGGGGAGCAGTTCAGAGGAACGGAACCGGGGCGGGCGGCGTCGTGCGAGTTATCGGCGCTGGGCACCGCTGTGCTCCTCGGCCAACTGGGGATCGTCCGTGAGGTCCGGTCCTTCCTTGCGGGCCTTGCCGATTGCCATCGCGGACTCGAAGATCACCCAGATGGAGGCCACCAGGATGATGATGTCCAGCACCACGAGCAGCCAGTTGCCGGCCGCGTAGAACTGGCCCAGCTGCACGATGAGCGCGTAGACAGTCATGACCAGCACGAAGACCAGCGGGATCACCACCGGGAGGATCGTGCGGCGCAGGCGCACAAGCATCACGGTGATGATGGCCAGGGTGAGCGCGGCCATCAGCTGGTTGGTGGTACCGAACAGCGGCCAGATCACCATGCCGCCCGCACCGGAACCGGTGATGTCAGCGCCGAACGCCAGGCCCATGCCGCACACCAGCACGATGATCGTGGCGACCACGGTGTTGACCTTGAACTTCATGAGGCCGCCGATTTCCTCGACCACGTATCGCTGCAGACGCACGCCGGTGTCCATGGTGGTTGCGGCGAACAGCACGGCCATGGTTGCGAGCACGGTTGCCGAGAGGGACTCGGGCAGGCCGATTCCGCTGTTTAGAATCGAACCACCGGCTTGCACGAAGGCGACGACGCCGCCCTGGTTGAACGCGGAGTAGGTCTCCTCCCAGCTCGCGAGCGATTCGAAGCCGGCGGTCACGGCGATGATCGTACCGAGTGCCAGCAAGCCTTCGCCCACAGCACCGAAGTAGCCGACGAATCGAGCGTCGGTTTCCTTGTCCAACTGCTTGGAGGAAGTGCCCGAGGCGACCATGCCGTGGAAGCCGGAGATCGCACCACAGGCAATGGTCACGAACAGCAGGGGAACGATGCTCGGGGTGTCCGGCGGAAGGTTGTTGTTGTAGGCCGGCGCCACGATGGTGGGGTTGGACAGCAAGATCGCTCCGTAGAGCAGTCCCAGACCGATGAACAGCTGCAGACCGTTGATGTAGTCACGCGGCTGCAGCAGCATCCACACCGGCAGCAGGGACGCAATGCCCGCGTACACGAAGAGAATCAGGACCCAGAACGCCCCGGCGGACATGCCCATGATGGTGTCCGGCAGCGAGATGGGGAAACGATCGCCCACCAGGATCAGTGCGTACAGCGCTACGACTCCCACGATCGAAACGACCACCAGGTTCCACTTGAACTTGTAGATCGCCTGACCGATGAGCAGCGCCACCACAATGGCGCCCCACACCGGGATCACGGAGGTCGGCTGGCTGACCAGCAGATTGGAGATCACCGTGGCGAAGGCCGCGTTGACCATCAGCAGGAGCAGGAAGATCACGACCAGGAACAGGTTGCGACCACGGTTACCGATGTAGCGACCGGACAGCGTGCCGATCGACTGCCCCTTGTTCCGGATGGAGGCCCACAGGGCACCCAGGTCATGCATACCCGCGAAAAACACGGTGCCGAGCGTGACCCAGAGGAAGGCCGGAGCCCAGCCCCAGATCACGGCCACGGCCGGACCGACAATGGGTGCCGCACCGGCCACGGAGGTGAAGTGGTGACCCCACAACACGTACTTATTGGTTGGGACAAAGTCCACTCCGTCCTGGAACTCATGGGCGGGAGTGACATTGGCGTCGTTGAGGCGGTAGAGCTTCCCGCCAATGAACTTGGAGTACAAAAGGTACCCGGCAAGGATGATGGCTAAGCCGATCAGTGTCAGAACTATGGAGTTCATCTCAGCAAGCCCTTCTGCAGGGACCTGATTCGCACGAACGGCGCTGTCCCGGCTGTCGTGTGTTTGATGGGGAAGATGTGCCGGGCCGCAGGATCGAGCGGCTTGCGCAATCCCCCATAGTCTAAACACCTGTGAGGTGCCTAACACATTGGTGCAGGCTCGCTGGTGTGTCGTCATCACTAGAGGCCCACGCGCCTGCCGTTACCGTGGACCCATGAAAATCCTCGTGACCGGGTTCGAGCCCTTCGGCCAAGACACCGAGAACGCCAGCGGCGCGGTGGTAGAGAGGCTGCGTGGCTTCGAGTGGGACCCGGGGCTCGAGGTCGTCACCAGCATCCTCCCGGTCACCTGGTCCGGTTCGGCCCCCGCCCTTCTGCGGGCTATCGAAACGCACCACCCCGACGCCGTTCTCGCAGTTGGTGAGGCCGGCGGCCGCGCCCTAGTAACACCCGAGCGTCGCGCCAGGAACATTGGTCACGGTCGCATTCCCGATAACGACGGTGCCCCGCGGCCTGCCGCGCCCCTGGACGAGGGCCCCGAATTCCTCGAGTCCCGCATCGACCCCGCATCACTGGTGGCAGCGATCAGATCCGTGAGCGTACCCGCCGAGGTTTCTGACGATGCCGGGGCTTTCCTGTGCAATGCGGTATATCGGGCATTGCTGCACGAAACCAACCTGCCCGGAACGTTCATCCACGTTCCGGCCGTCCGATCGCAAGGATCCGCCACGGTGGGCCGTGAAACGGACCCGGACGCGGCGTCGTCGTCGTCAACGATTTTGACGATCGATCAGCTGACGGACGCGGTGGCCGCCAGTGTCAAAGCGGTGGCAGAACTCCTCAGGCCCGCTGTCTGACATGCTCGCCGCCGGCGGCAGGCTCGGCATCGTCCGTGGGGGTCGACCCCGAAGGATCGGGTTTCTGCGGCAGGTAGTCCTTCTTCCGGGATGAGATCAGCGCGTTGATCCATCGCGCGTTCGGGTCTGCGTCAACCAGGAGGGCTTTCAGGAACAACGTGGCCGGCAGCGCCACGAGCGCACCGAGCCAGCCGAGAATCATGTACCAGAACATCAGCGACAGGAACGACATGGTGGGCGTGACGCCCACGGACTCGCCCGTGAACTTGGGTTGGATCACCGACTGCACGGTGAAGTTCAGCACGCTGTAAGCGGCCACCACGGCCAGCATGGCGACCCAACCGTCGTCGAGAAGCGCCAGGATGGCCGGCGGAATCATGCCCAGCACCAAGCCGATGTTCGGAATGTAATTGGTGATGAAGGCCAGGATGCCCCAGACCCAGATCAGCTGCACCCCGATGATCTGCAGAGCCAGGACGTCCAAGAGGGCCACGATCAGGCCGAACACCGTGGTCACCACCCAGTACCGGCGCACCCCCTGAGCGAAATCAACCATGGCCCCGGCAATGTGTGGGCGATCCTCGGCCAACCTGGTCAGTCTCCGACCCGTGGTCGCGGAGTCCATGCTGAGGAAAAACACGCCCATGACAAGAGTGGCCAGCAAACCCATGATCGCGGAGACGTTGCTGAGGATCGGTGTCACCAGGCTCATGATGTTTCCGGCCGTCACACCCTGAAGACTGGATTCCACCATGTCAGTGGAAATTCCGAGGGTTGCCAAGGCACCAACGGACTCGTCGATCAACCGTGCAAATTCGTCCTGGTAATGAGGTAGCTCATTCACCAACTCCGCCACTGACCACGCGCCCATTGCCGTGAACAACACGAGCGCACCGAGCACCACTAGGAGAGCTATCGCGGCCGCAGCAATGCGCGGCATCCTGGCCGAAAGCCATCGCTGCAGCGGGTACACCACGATCAGGAGATTCAGGCCCAGAAAGATCGGCGCCACGATGTCTTGCGCACCCTGCAGTCCCGCCAACAGGATCAGCAGGCCCGCAATGCCCACCGTGATGGCCAGGAACCGCGGTACGTGTACCGAGTTCACGGGTGCGTTGACCGGCGGCGGTGTCTCGTCGGGTGGCTGCAGTTCAGAGGGGTCTTCACTGTCTGTACGGAGCACTTCACTCGTCGACATACCGCGCGCTTCCACGCCGCCCGCTTGCTCGCGATCATCGACGCCGCTGGCGCCCTCGTCGGGTTCTCCGACCTCAATATCACCCTCCGCTCGCGCCTGGTCAAGGAACAGGGCGGCATCCCCGGATGATCGGTGACTCATAGCGCCCATACAGCAAACCCTCACTCGTCCACGCGCCGGCAATCTGCTGCAGTCTAGGAATCGAGGGCATCTCCCGGGTGAATTCCACGCGACGTGGGGGCCAACGCTGCCCCCTCGCAGTTAACATCTGCCGGACACCGCAGCCGGTTGGGCCACAGTCCGAGCAGGGCCCACTACACAGTGAGCAGGTTCACAACGCTAGCTAACCTAGCTACTCATGCTAACCTAGCTACTCATGAGTAATTTCCGGATTGACGTGTAGAGACAGGAATACGGCCCAAGTGTCACCCGGAACTTAATCAAATCGTTAGATATTCCGATTGCAAACGCCCGATTAGGGCAGTTACGTTTAGAACACAAATGAACCAGCAGGGGGATGCTGGAGATCCATAGCGCGCGACAGCATGACGCGCTGCTCGTACGGTCGGGGGACCTGATCGAGCAATTTCATGACACCGGGCTACCACCTTTTCCAGTGTGTAGTTTTGCACTCCCCTGCCTCACATGGTTCACACATGGGGGAGCTTTTCGATGGACCGTCTTCATAAAAAAGATTCATCACAAAAATTAGAAAATATTACTGAAGTAGCGTCTGACCGGGCTGTTTATCCCGTCGAGACACCGCCGAAACCACGCACGCTGGTGGACATCGTACTGGACACGGTTGCCCAGTATCCGGATGCCATTGCTCTCGAGGACGAGCACGAGCGCGTGCCCTACGGCGAGCTGG
>JAKDKI010000202.1 GCA_030453435.1 Kocuria sp. | reverse complement strand
CGCCACCGCGACGACGTCAAGATCTACGCGATGCTCTCCGTGGTCGTGGACGAGACCGAGGAGAAGGCTCAGGAGAAGTACCGGGAGTACCTCTCCTACGTGGACCTTGAGGCGTCCCAGGCGATCATCGGCGGCTGGTCCGGCGTGGATCTGAGCCAGTTCGACGAGGACGAGGCCCTGAACTACATCAAGACCGATTCCATCCAGTCCTTCCTGACCCCGTTCACCCTGCAGTCCAAGGACAAGAAGTGGACCCGCGAGGAGATCGCCAAGCACTGTGCCCTGGGCGGTATGGGTGACGTGATCGTGGGATCGCCGGAATCCGTGGCGGATCAGCTCGAGACGTGGGTCGACGAGGGTGGCCTGGACGGCATCAACCTGGCCTACCACGTGAGCCCCGGTTCCTTCGAGGACTTCGTGGAGTTCGTGGTCCCGGAGCTGCAGAAGCGTGGCCGCTACCGCACCGACTACGAGGGTTCCACCCTGCGGGAGTCCCTCTACGGCGCCGGTCAGTCCCAGGTCATGGACACCCACCCGGCCGCGCAGTATCGCGGTGCGTACGCTGACAAGCCGTCCGTCGCGGACACCGCCGCTCGCGAGTTGGTGGGCTAACAGCCCCTCTGCCCACGACGCCGCTGTCGCGACCTTTTCGAACGAAAGGTCGCGACAGCGGCGTCGTGGCCGTTAAAGCAAAGCCGAAGTGAGGCGACAGACGTTCTCTACATACTTCTGCAGCAGGGGGCGCTTGTTCCACGCCTCGAGGTTCAGCACGGTTGAGGATGCCTTGAACTCATCGACCACATTTTCCATTCGTGCATGGAAATGCTGATCCACGATCATGACGGAGACTTCCAGGTCCAGAGCGAAGGACCGCTCGTCCATGTTGGAGGAACCGATCACACTGATCAGGTCGTCCACGAGCACGAACTTGGCGTGCAGCACGGTGGGGGAGCTGTAGCGGTAGATCTTGACCCCGGCCTCCGCCAACTCGGCATAGTAGGAGTTCTGGGCATGGTGGGCCAGGAAATGATCCGAGGACTCACCCACGAAGATCTCCACCTCCACCCCGGACTGCGCCTCAGTGGTGAGCGCGTGCAGCAGGGACTCATCCGGTACGAAGTACGGGCTGGAGATCACCACGCGCCGGTTGGCGTTGTAGATGAGGTGGTTGAACAGCCGCAGGTTGTTCTCAGTCTCGAACCCCGGCCCGGACGGTACCACCTGCGCATACACCGGGCCCTCCACATCAGTGAGAACCTCGGTGGCCTCATCCAGGAGCAGGTCGTCGGTTTCCGAGTACCAGTCCGAGACGAACACCGCGTTGAGCTCGGAGACCACGGCCCCGGAACAGCGGATCATCAGATCCTTCCACTCCAGGCCGCGGCGAAGGTTCTTCTTCTTGTTGTACGAGCGGTGAATGATGTTCTGCGAACCGGTGTAGGCGATCGAGCCGTCCACCACCAGGATCTTGCGGTGGTTGCGCAGGTCCGGGCGCTGCCACTCGCCTCGCCACGGGCGGATCGGCAGCATGCGCCGCCAGGGAATACCAGAGGCGTTGAAGCGACGGACCAATTCCGCGTAACCGGGGTAACCGAGCGATCCCACGTGGTCGATGAGGATGCGCACCCGCACCCCACGTTCATGGGCTCGCACGAGGGAGTCCAGGAGCACCGTGGACACCGGGTCCGTGGCCACGATGTAGAACTCGAAGTGCACGTAATTCGTGGCACGGTCCACGTCGTGAGCCATTCGCTCCATGGATTCGTGGTTGTCCGTGAGGATGTCAAAGTCATTGCCACCCACCATGGGTAGCGCGCCCAACCGGTAGTTCAGCTTGGCGGTCGTGGTGACCCACTCGGGCAGGTCATGGAACTCCTCGCCCAGGGAGAAGTCCTCTGGGGTGTTCTCCCGGATGATGTCGTTCATCTTGGCCTGCTTCTCCATCCGCTTCCGCGGCAGACGGGAAGAGCCGATGATGAGGAACAACAACAGGCCCACAAAGGGGAACACGGTCAGACCCAGTAGCCACGCAAGTGCGACGGAGGGCCTACGGCGATGCGGGATCCAGCCGAGCGCTACCACTGTGATCGTGAAATCCAGGACGCCCAGGGCAATCAGAATCCATTCCGGATAGGTATCCGGGAGTAAGGCATACGGGGTCCATGGGTACATCAGGTCACTAACTCAGTTGCTCCGAGGTGTCTCCGGGCGCGCGTACACGTAAGCGGATTCGGACCCGCCGCACGGACGTTCGGTGAAACCGTTGTCGAGCAGCAGCTTGGAAGCGGGCCCATTACCCCACGGGACGGAGGCGTTCACCGCAGTGACCTCGGGATTCTGGAAGGCCAATTCCAGGAGGTGGGGCAGAACCTCGCCCCCGTACCCCTGGTTCTGACGCGCGGGCACTATGGAGCCAACCACCTCGAGTTCGTGGTCAATGGGCGGGCCCACGAAACCAGCCATGCCGATGATCTGTTCAGAGGCCGCATCCACTATCGCGAACATCGAGAACATGGTCTCGGTGAAGAAATAGCTGCCGGCCTCCAACGCAGTTTGGGCCCAGTCCCGATCCTCGGGGGTCGGGAACCCCGGGGCGAACTGTGGCAGGTCCGTTGAGTCCGCAATTGCCTCGAGCTCTTCCGGGATGAACGAACGCAGCAGGAGGCGCTCGGTACGAATCGGTCGTTCCGGCCTGAGCTCGTCGAGAACCTCGGTCATATCTCTATCCTTCGATCAACCAAAATACTTGGGTAGCGTGGCGCTGTGGGCCTCTCGCAAGGCCTCCAGGTCCACGGAGAACTCGCCCTGAACATCCAGGGCTCCGGACTCCGCATCCACCACTCCGATGCGCGCAAACGGGTAGTGGCGCACGGTGCACATGTCCTTGAAACGCACCTCCTCCGAACGAGGAACAGCCACCACGGTTCGGCCCTGGGACTCGGAGAACAACAGGGTGAACGTGTCCACACCATCCCGATCAGCTACTTCCCCCAGGCCGATCCGTGCACCCACGCCAAAGCGCAGGGCCATCTCCGACAGGGTCGCGGCCAAGCCACCCTCGGACACATCGTGTGCCGCGTCGATCATGCCGTCGCGCGACATGTTGACGAGCATGTCCCCCAGGGTACGCTCCTTCTTCAAGTCCACCTTGGGAGGCTGTCCTCCCAGGTGGCCGCGTACGCGGGCCCATTCGGAGCCGTCCAGCTCGTCCGCGGTCTCGCCCAGCAGGTAAATGGCCTGACCATCCTCGCGCCACCCTGACGGGGTGCGGCGAGCGACGTCGTCGAGAACCCCCATCAGCGCGACCACGGGAGTGGGATTAATGGCGACGCCGCCGGTCTGGTTGTAGAGCGAGACGTTACCGCCCGTGACGGGCACGCCCAGTTCCTGGCAGCCGTCGGACAGGCCGCGCACGGCCTCGGCGAACTGCCACATGATGTCCGGGTCCTCGGGGGAGCCGAAGTTCAGGCAGTCCGAGACGGCTGCGGGGCGGGCGCCGGCGGTCGTCACGTTGCGGTAAGCCTGGGCGAGCGCGAGCTGTGCGCCGGCGTACGGGTCCAGGCGGGTGTAGCGGCCGTTGCAGTCGGTGGACAGGGCCACGCCCAGCCCGGTCTCCTGGTCCACGCGGATCACTCCGGCGTCATCCGGCATGGCCATGGCGGTGTTGCCCTGCACGTAACGGTCGTACTGGCTGGTGACCCAGTCCTTGGAGCACAGGTTGGGCGAAGCCATCAGTTCGAGCACTGCTTGTCGCAGCTCGGCTCCGGAGGGACGGGATGCGTCCTCGGGTGAGCCCGTGAAGTGGTTGGCCTGCAACTGGTCCTGGGACTCGGGGCGGGCGTAGGGACGTTCGTAGACCGGGCCGTCGTGGGCCACGGTGCGCGGATCCACGTCCACGATTACTTCGCCCTGGTAGTCGATGACCAGCCGGCCCGTGTCCGTGACCTCACCGATCCAGGAGTACTCCACATCCCACTTGGCCATGACCGCTTCGAAGGCCTCGACCTTCTCCGGGGTCACCACGGCCATCATGCGTTCCTGGGACTCGGACATCAGGATCTCACCCGGGGTCAGGGTGGGATCGCGCAACAGCACCTTGGTCAGGTCCACGCGCATGCCGCCGTCACCGTTGGAGGCCAGCTCGGAGGTCGCGCAGGAAATGCCGGCCGCACCGAGGTCCTGGATGCCTTCCACCAGCGAGCCCTTGAACAGCTCCAGGCAGCACTCGATCAGGATCTTCTCCGCGAACGGGTCACCCACCTGCACGGCCGGACGCTTGGAGGGCTTGGAATCGTCGAAGGACTCGGAGGCCAGCACGGAGGCGCCGCCGATGCCGTCGCCGCCGGTGCGCGCACCGAACAGCACCACCTTGTTGCCGGTGCCGGATGCGTTGGCCAGGCGGATGTCCTCGTGACGCATGACGCCAACGGCCAGCGCGTTGACAAGCGGGTTGCCCTGGTAGCAGGGGTCGAACTCTACCTCGCCGCCAATATTGGGCAGACCCAGCGAGTTGCCGTAGCCGCCCACACCGGCCACCACGCCGTGCACCACGCGCTGGGTGTCCGGGTGGTCGATGGCGCCGAAACGCAGCGGATCCATCACGGCCACCGGGCGGGCGCCCATGGAAATGATGTCGCGGACAATGCCGCCCACACCGGTTGCCGCACCCTGGTAGGGCTCCACGAAGGACGGGTGGTTGTGGGACTCGATCTTGAAGGTCACGGCCCAGCCGTC
>JAKDKI010000025.1 GCA_030453435.1 Kocuria sp. | reverse complement strand
ACCACCTTAAAACCCCTCCCGGGGGCGGGGGGCTTTGTGGCGCGCGGGGCCCGGTGGCCATGACCGGGACCGTTATTGGCCGCAGCCCACGATCTCGTAGAGCTTGGCGTCCGGGCCTTCTTGGTCGATCAGGATGAACCCGTTCTCGGGTCCGAGCTCATCGCTACCGGCCGCGTTGAAGTACGCGTAGGGATTGACCTGCCGGGTGCCGAAATCCAGGACGAACCGCACATTGTGTTTCTCCAGCGCGGGGCACACTTCCGGATTGGTGGGGAGATCCTCCAGATGATGAACGATCGTGGATGCCTCCCCGTCCGCAATCAATCCGTTGTGCGGAATCAGCACCTCGGTGTCGGTGATCGCGTAGGCCAGGGAGGTGCCGGTCAGCGGGTTGCCGAAGACCACCTCGTCCTCCGCCACATGTTCGGGAAGACGTTCGATGAGGGAGGCCTCATCCTTGGAAAGCAGCGGCATGGAACGGTTCATGCCGTATTCACTGCGTCCGTAGTTGACCACTTCGGTCATGGCTTCACCTTGCAGGGCCAAGAAGCCGACAATCACCGCAATGAGGCCACCGGCAGCGCCGGCCACGCGGGAATGGCGCACGCGCTGCGCGGGGGTTGCGGAAGGCCCCTCAGCCGCGGTGGCAGCGGCGGTCCGAGCCGGGGTTATACGGTCGATCAGGGTCAGTAGCTTACGGGCGAGCCACGTGACGATGGCCGCACAGCCAGCCGCAGCCAGGGGCACGGCCGCGAGGGGAATCAGTGCGAGAAGACGGTTGGAGTCGTTGTACCAGACACCGGTCCAGTCGTATCGGAATGTGGTGTCCAGGGACGAGGCGACCAGGACATACATCCACACCAGCATTGCCCAGGCACCCACGATCCAGCGCGCACGGGTGCGCAGCACCACGGAGGCACCCAGGAGAGTGACGATGACAATTCCCCACGGCAGGTGAGAGGAACCGGGGAAGACCGGCCCCAATGCTTCCCCCAGGGCTCCGGAGGAGGTGATGTGGGTTTGCCACGTGGAGGCATCCTGGCTGGCTCGTGCGGAGAACCAGATCTGCTGCAGCACGAAAGCACCTAGAACCAACCCAACGGCGCCCAGCCCGATCAGCCACCAAGGGCGGTGACCGGCCACGGCACGCCACCAGACGGTCAGCAGCATGATCAACACGATCAACAGTGCCAGCAAAACGCTGGAGGGGTGAGCCAGACCGGTGGCACCGATGACCAGCAGGGTCCCGAGCCACAGGGGCGTGCGTGCTTCGTTACGTGATTCGTGGGCGAGCCCCAAGGCCTCGCACAACATGCCCAGCAGTACGGGCAGGAACGCGATGGACATGGTGTTGGGGAACAGGTTGCCGTAGAAGCTGAGCAGGAACGGGAACGCAGGGAAGCATGCCGCGACCAGGCCCGTGGACACGGTGATCACGGGACGGTAGCCGAATAACCGAGTGGCTAGGTAAAGGCATCCCAGGGTCCACACCAGCGCGCAGAACACGAAAGTCATGGCGTTGGCGATGATCAAGGGGGAAATCTCTGTCACCGTGGCCACCATGGCCGCGGCGTTGTGCCAGGCCGCGGGATAGAAGGTGGCTTCAGGGGTGACGCCCAGCCCGCCCAAGGTCAGCGATGACGCGTTGCCGGTGTCGTGGATGTACTGGACGGCGTTGTAGTGGAAGTTCGCGTCGTAGGTCTGCGAGATGGCATCCGGGGTTTCCAGGATGAGCTTGAGCCGGTGGGCGATCAGACCCGCCCCCACGATGAACGCGCACCACAAAGCGATGCTCTGGGAGGTCATCTGCTCACGGAGCGCTCCCCACCTGATCTGGCCCAATCGAGGGCGAGGGTGCCGCCGGCGGACGGGGATCAGAACCGCCCAAAGCCCCGCGCCCACGACCACGAAAGCAATGGCCACAGTGAGCGGGTTCCACGGAATTCCCACCAGACCGAAGATCACGGCGGACGCCGCAAATCCGGCCACCGTCAGCGGAACGGCCATGGCTGCTCTCAGTAACCCCCGCAGATTCAGGGCGAATGTGAGTAGCAAGCCCGGGAGTACCAGGACGAGCATCACCAGGAAGTACAGGGGAATGGCTTCGAGCCAGCTCAAGACATCAGAGCTCCAGAAAATAGACGCGCGGTGGCGGGGGAAGGTTCTTGTGGAAGTTTAGTCGCTCGTCATAGTGCTTACCGGCACACAACGGTCTACAGGGTTCGGTCGGTTGCTTGTGGGAGAATACTTCGCGTGAGTCGTGCGTGGATCGTGATGCCTGTGTACAACGAAGGCCAAGTGGTGGGAGAAGTCCTGGAGAACCTCCGGAAGACTTTTCCCCACGTGGTCTGCATTGACGACGGTTCATCCGATGACTCCGCCCGGATTTGCCGTGAGGCCGGTGCCGTCGTGGTCAGCCATCCCATCAATCTGGGGCAGGGGGCCGCGCTGCAGACCGGTTTCGAGTACGCGCTGCAGGATCCGGACATGGATTGCGTGGTGACCTTCGACTCAGACGGTCAGCACCGCGTGGTGGATGCCTATGACATGGTCCAGCGCATTCGCTCCGGCGAGGCTGACGTGGTGCTCGGTTCCCGCTTCCTGGATGACCGCACGCAGGTCTCCAAGCTCAAGCGGCTGGTGCTGCGCACAGCGGCATTCGTGTCCAAGTTCACCAGCGGCATGGACCTGTCCGACGCCCACAACGGGCTGCGCGCCATCAACCGCAAGACGCTGCAGCAGATCGACCTCAAGCAGAACCGCATGGCCCACGCGTCTGAGATCGTGAACCAGTTCGCGGAAATCAAACCGCACTGGGTGGAGCATCCCGTGGAGATCATTTACACGGACTACTCCAAGGGCAAGGGTCAGTCCCTGCTCAACGGCGTGAACATCCTGACCGAACTGTTCGTGAAGTAACCGGGGGCTATTCACAGTGACGATTATTGTTCAGTTACTTCTGGTGCTTGCCGTGGGCTACGGCGCGCTCACGCTGGTGCGCGGGGGAGTCAACGCCAAACACCAGGCCATTCGCCGCCTGGTCGGTCTTGCGTTCTTCGTGTTCGCCGCACTATCCATTTTCGTGCCGGACATGGTGACCCATATGGCGCGCTTTCTGGGTATCGGCCGCGGTACCGACCTGGTGCTCTACGGGTTGATCGTGTTGTTCATGATCACCCAGTTCACGAGCGCGCACAATCGCCGCATCCAGGAAACCAATACCACGCGCTTGGCTCGTCACATCGCCATTTCCGAGGCCGAGAAACCCTGGCAGCCTACTCGCGATCACTCCGACCGCCGTTCGGTGCGCGCCTTCAAACACACCTCGCCTTTGGGGCCGCCACCCGCCGACGCCGCTCGCACCGGTTCCACGGCCGTCTGAGCCTGGGTTTCCGGCTGGCTTGTACGGCCGTGTCCAGGAAAATCAGAGGCTATCGACCCACGTCGTTAACATCTGACCGGTAGCTTTGTTCGTCATGAACTCTTCGCGAAAAACCCGTACCTCCGTCAATTTCGGGCTGCTGATTCTCCGCGTGGTCGTGGGTATCACCTTTGTGATGCACGGCTGGCAGAAGTTCAACGAGTGGACCATTAGCGGCACCACCTCCAACTTCGCCGAGATGGGTGTTCCCCTGCCGGAGATTGCCGCGCCCTTTGCCGCTTTCACCGAGCTGATCGGAGGTATCGCGCTGATTGTGGGACTGTTCTCCCGCATTGCCGGCCTGCTGCTGGCCGTGGTGATGGCCGGCTCCATCTATTTCGTGCATGCACCCGCGGGCTTCTTCGTCTCCGACGGTGGCTTCGAGTTCGTCATGGTCCTCGGTGCGGCTGCGCTGGCCATCGCGTTCGCCGGTCCGGGACGTATCGCCCTGGGTGGTGGGCTGACCCATCGCCGGGGCCTGAGCGTCTTCGCGTAGTGGTCACAGGCAGCGTCCGAACTCTTACACAGGTGTATGCGTTTTCATTTTTGGTCAGTAGATGACAGCCCAAAGAGGCTGATTTTGCCCTGAATGGGCGGGTTTTCCACAGGTTCCAAGCCCTGGAATAACGGCTCGCGGAGTTTTCCCCTAGGTTCGATTACGAACTAGCCACTCAGTTGGGTTCGGGGAACCCCAGGGGGAATCATGGTCACAGTGGTAGCTGAAGACGCTATTGGGTTGATCGAGGCGGACGTCAGGGAGCAGATTCGCAGGAGCGGGCTGGACCCGCTGCACGAGGTTGAATCCACGCGCCGCATTGTCGGTGCCGCCGTCGAGGACTACGACCTACGTTCGGCCCGCGCGGGACTTCCACGCGTTGATGACCTTGCCGCCGTGCGCAAAAATGTGCTGGACCTTGTGGCTGGTTACGGGCCACTTCAGCCGTATCTCGATGACCCCGACATCGAAGAAATCTGGATCAACGGTCCGGCAGAGATTTACGTCGCCCGGGCTGGTGAGTCGGAGCTCACCAGCTTGGTGCTGAGCGAAGCACACGTACGCACTCTCGTTGAACGGATGCTCAAATCCTCCGGGCGCAGGCTGGACCTCAGTTCACCGTTCGTAGACGCAGCGCTTCCGGACGGTTCCCGTCTCCACGTGGTGATTCCGGATGTGACCCGCAAGCACTGGGCCGTCAACATCCGAAAATTCGTCGCCCGTGCTCGCCGCCTTCAGGACCTGGTTGCCCTGGGTTCACTCAGTACTTCCGCGGCTAAGTTCTTGGAAGCCTCGGTCGCCAGCGGACTCAATATTCTGGTCTCCGGCGCGACTCAGGCCGGAAAAACCACGATGCTCAACTGCCTGTGCTCGTCCATAGGTCCGCGGGAGCGGGTGGTCACGGTGGAAGAGATCTTCGAGCTCAAGGTGGCGTTGCGCGACGTCGTCGGCATGCAGTGCAGGCAAGCGAATTTGGAAGGCGCGGGAGAGATTCCGCTGCGGCGCCTCGTGAAGGAAGCGCTGCGCATGCGTCCGGATCGCTTGATCGTCGGTGAGGTTCGTGAGGCCGAGAGCTTGGACATGCTCATTGCGCTGAACGCTGGGCTCCCGGGGATGTGCTCCTTGCATGCCAACTCTGCTAGGGATGCAGTCACCAAGATCTGTACGTTGCCCCTGTTGGCCGGCTCGAACATCAGTACCGCGTTCGTGGTTCCCACCGTGGCCTCGTGCTTCGACATGGTCGTGCATTGCCACCGCAACAACAATGGACATCGGTTCGTGGCCGAGATTCTGGCCGTGGGCAATCGAGTGGAAAACGGCATCATCGAGACGTATCCGCTGTTCCGCCACATCGACGGTGAACTGGTTCCGGTTGCTGCGGAAGTCCCGTCGCCGGACAAATTCTTGAGATCCGGATATCAGCCATCCACCCTTCTCGAGGGAGCTCCCGCTGCCAATAGGTCCTCCCAAGGGCGGACGCAATCGAAGAAGACTCGAGCGAAAACCTCATGAGTGCGCTGTTGGGGGTCCTGATGGGCGCCGGGGCCTTTCTCATGTGGTGGTCGTTCTGGAACCAGCCGGCCACCAAAAAGACTCGGCATGCGCGCACTGGCCGATTGAAGATTCAGCTGCTGCGCGCAGGTCTTCCCAACATGGCCCCGGCGACATTGGTGGCCGTGAGTATCGCGGTCGCTGTAGTGACGGGGCTGGCGGTCACCGCACTGACATCGACCCCGGCGTTCGGACTCTGCGCGATGCTGGTTGCTGGCTACATTCCGCTCTGGTTCGTCAAACGGCGCGGGGACCGTCGTTCCGCGGTGCTGCGCGAGGTATGGCCCGATGTAGTGGACCACTTGCGATCAGCCATCCGTGCGGGCATGGGATTGCCTGAAGCACTCATGCAGTTGCAGTACCGCGGTCCCGAGGTTCTCCGCCCCGCCTTCGGGCAGTTCGCGGCGGATTACCGGGCCAGCGGTCAGCTCCACGGTTCGCTGACGCTGCTGAAGAACCGCCTGGCGGATCCGGTGGCGGACAACATCGTGGAGGCCCTTCGTGTGACTCGCGAGGTGGGCGGCACCGATCTGGGCAAGCTGCTGGGAACCTTGTCATCGTTCCTTCGAGAGAACGAACGGACCCGAAGCGAGCTCGAAGCCAGGCAATCCTGGACCGTGAACGCCGCCCGACTCTCAGTCGCAGCCCCCTGGCTCGTGCTGGCGTTGATGTCTACGCAGCCGGCTGCCATCGAGGCCTATAACACTCCCACCGGCGCGTTGGTGATGTTGGGCGGACTGGCGATTTCCGTTGCTGCCTACCGACTGATGCTGCGACTCGGGGCCCTGCCTACCGAGCGGAGGGTCCTGCGATGAACACATGGACCACGGGAGTCCTCATCGCTCTTGTGCTCGCCGGCGGACTGTGGCTCATGCTCAGTGCTGCTCGGGCTGTGGGCGCGCCCAGCTTTGCCGATCGAATCGCGCCCCAGCTGCGTATGGTTCACGTCAGTTCGGCCATGAACAGACGCGGAGTCGTGAGAGCCAGCCGATCAGCGGGTAACGACCGCATCGGACCCGCCCTCCGGCAAGCATTGACATGGGCTACCGACAAGATTGCTCCCTTCGCCGGAAGCGCTTTAGTCCTTGAGCGTCGACTCATTCGAGCCGGACAGGAGAAATCGGTAGTCGACTATCGAGCGGAGCAGGTGGTCTTTGCAGTGCTCGGTGTCCTGTTCGGCAGTGTGCTCAGTATCGGGCTCATTCTGCGGGGAAACGTCAGTGTCGCGATCGTCATGGTCGGTGCCGTCCTGGGTGCCTTCTGCGGTGTATGGGTCAGGGATTTCCTTCTCAAACAACGCATCGCCAAACGGGAAAAGCTCATGCTCGCTGAGTTCCCCGCGGTGGCCGAGCTCATGGCCTTGTCAGTGGGAGCGGGGGAGAGCGCCGTCGGCGCACTGGAGCGGGTGTGCCGCGTCGCGGAAGGTGAGCTCGTGGATGAATTCCGGCAAGTACTGGCGCAGACCCGCGCTGGTTCCGGACTGGTCACGGCGCTACAGGATTTCTCTTCCCGCACCGATGTGATCCCGCTGGGGCGGTTCGTGGACGGCATCATCGTGGCCATCGAACGCGGAACACCGTTGGCTGAAGTCCTGCGCGCTCAGGCCCAGGACGTTCGCGACCACGACAAACGCGTACTCATGGAGATCGCCGGCAAGAAAGAAATCGCGATGCTGATTCCCGTCGTATTTTTCGTCCTTCCGCTCAGCGTTGTCTTCGCTGTGTTCCCTGGACTGGCCGTGTTGGAAATGGGCTTTTGACCGCGACACCCATGAAGAAGAGTTAGCAAATATCAAAGGAGCTAGACATGAAGAACTATCTATTCCTCACCGCACCGTTGCTGGCCATGTTGACTTTGAGCAACGCCGTGCGCTCGAGGTTGAGCGACGAGGACCGCGATCGCGGCGACGTGCCCGGCTGGGTCATGCTGACACTGATGTCCGCGGTCCTCGTGGCCGGATTGCTGCTCATCGCCCGCCCCGCACTCGAAGGCCTGTTCCAGGATGCGATCAACCGAGTCTCCGGTCTCTGAGGACTCTCGGGACGCAGGTAACGCCATCGCCGAATACGTGATGGTCCTGGCGCTCGCCGTGATTATTTTCGCCGGCATCCTGCAATTGGGTTTTGCTTTGCACGTTCGCAACACCCTAATTGACGCCGCGGCAGCCGGCGCGCGGTACGCCAGTTTGGCGGACCGCACCGACGGCGACGGCGTGGCTCGCGCCCGCGGCATCATTGCCAATTCGGTGGGGGAGAGCTACGCCCAAGACATCAGCATCTCCCGAACCCAAGTGGGGTCGTTGCCAGCCGTCGAAGTCACGGTTGTCGCGCCTCTACCCGTGGTGGCAATGTTCGGGCCCCCGGAAGCATTGAATGTGAGTGGTCATGCAGTGGCCATGGACTAGCGGTGTACCACTGGGGCAGAAGGCCCGGAAGACGGCCGGGGAGCCGGATCATCCGGATCGGGGCAGTGCCATCGTGGAATTTGTCGCATTGGGTTTGCTGCTACTCATCCCGGTGATCTATTTGGTGGTCACGGTGTCCCGCGTGCAGGCGGGTTCTTTCGCCGTTGTCGCGGCGTCGGAGCAGGCGGGTCAGGCAATCTCGGTGATGGAAGCGGATAACTTCAATCAGGCTGCTATTCATGAGATCGCCGCGGTCGCCGCGCTGGATCACGGGTTCGATGCGCAGGACCTTGCCCTCGAGGTGAGCTGTTCTGATGGCTCGTGCACCTCACCCGGTGCTGTCGCGACGGTTCATGCACGACTCACCGTGGGGCTGCCCGCCGTTCCGGGCTTTGTGACGGCCAACGTGGCCACGCTCAATTCGGACGTGACGGTTGTGTCCGGGAGGTATTCATGAAGATGCTGCATGGACTTGAACGCCCATCATCCGTCACGAGCACTGTGGCGGGGCTGTGGCGGCGGTTTCTCGGGGATTCTCGTGAACGGGATTCCGGACAGACCACCATCGTCCTGCTGGGTTTCACCCTGGTGACGCTGTTGCTAGTCATTACGATCATGGCCATCACGAGCGTGTATATCGGGGAGCGGAAACTTCAGTCGCTGGCCGATCGCGCATCCAGTGCTGCTGCGGATACCTTCACCGACCTGGATCGGACGGAGGGCGCGGCGCCGTCGCCAATCCTGACGCACGACGGGGTGGCGGGCGCGGCGTCGAGCTACCTTGGAACCGTGGGAGCATTCGACGAGGTGCAGCAGCTATCGCTGGGTGCACCGACCGGAACCCCCGACGGGCTCACTGCGCAGGTCACCTTGAACGCCGTGGTCCATCCGCCGGTGGTCAATTACATCATTCCCGTGGGCGTGCCGATCACTGCCACCGGTGACGCTCGAGCGGTGATGGGCCGCTAGTAAGGAGTGGAGGGAAGGAAGGCCTATGGCGCGCATTCTATTTGTCCCTGAAACGTTCAACCTTGGTGAAACTACGCGCGCCATTGAAATCGCCCGAGCAGTGCGGAGGCTCGGACACGACGTCCACTTCGTGGGCTACTCCAGGCGATTTTCCTCGCGGGTGACTAATGCGGGATTCTCGTTCGACCTGCTCAACCCGGAACTGTCCGAGGCGCAGGCCGACATGTTGATCGCAGCCGACCAAGGGCGTTCCATCCGGCACCCTTTTACTACGGCCATGCTCAGGCAACGAGTGGCCAGCGAGCGGGCCGTTTACGACCAGTGGGAACCGGATGGGGTGGTTATCGGTTCCACGTTCAGCACGTTCATTTCCGCCCGCGCAGCAGGCATACCGCTCATCTATGCGAAGCCGTACGCCATGAGCCTGGGGCATCTGGGCACTCTGCGGAGTTATCCGCTGTGCGCGGAGACCAACCGCGCACAGCGGCTGGTGAACCAGGTCGCTGGCTCTGTCACCCGGATGATGGCTGATTACATGACCTGGAAACCCAGAGCGTTCCGGCAGATAGCCCGAGAGAACGGTGTGGAGCTGCCGCGTCGTACCATCGACGCGATTTCGGCTGACCGGAATCTGGTGTGTTCGCTCCAGCCTGTACTATTCAGTGCCCCGATGGGACCACGCGAAGCCCCCGTAGGCCCTGTGTATTCCCGGAGCGACGAGGAGCTCCCGACCGACATCCTCGACCTCGCGAGGAAGCGAAGTCGGCCTATCGTCTACGTGGGAATGGGGTCCTCCGCGAGACCATATCTGGTGAAGTCCGTACTTGAGCAACTGAGTGCTTTGAACGTAGACGTCATCGCTGCGGTGGGCAAGTATTTCGGTGAAGGCCAATTACCCGAGCTACCAGCGAATGTTCGAGTTTGGGACTTCCTACCCGCGCAGAAATTGGCGGGAATCATCGATGGTTCGGTCATCCACGGGGGAGAAGGAACCGTGCAGACTGCCTGTGCTTCGGGAGCGCCCTTTGCTGGCATGGGCCTACAGGCTGAGCAACGGTGGAACGTTGAGATGTGTGTGAAATTCGGAAACGCTGTCAGCTTCAATCAGCGGTCGGTGAAGAGAAACGAGCTGCCCCTACTCGTGACTGAGATGGTCCAGGACAGTGACCTTCGAACTGCCGCACAGAGGATGAAGGAGCACATGGATCAGCTGAACGGCGCGGCTGAGAGTGCGCGTCTAATCATGGATTTTATTGACGGCGGTTGACGTTGTGTGGCGCTTGCCTACAGGCATCTGAGCAGGAATCCGGCACACCCTTCTTCATGAAGAAGATTCCCCAGGGTCACCTGATGGTTCAACTCTCCTCACCGCCCCAGTTTAGGTTGTGCCCTATGCGAAATAACTTTCTGAGCAGCGCCGTTGCTGCCTCCGCCGCAGCCGCCTTTTGCTTCTCTTCAGTCTTCACACCAGCCAACGCAGCCCCCGACAACCCTCCGAGCCCTGCGAACATCGGCCAGGAGGAACAACACCTCCAACTTCCCCAGTCCGACAAGGCCTACCCCTGGATCGCCTCACACCGTGGTCAGTGGCGCATCGCACCGGAGAACTCCATCAAGGCCGTTACAACCGCCATCAACGACGGCGCCGAAATCGTTGAAATTGATGTCCGACGTACCGCAGACGGTCACTTGGTACTCATGCACGATGAAACCGTGGACCGGACGACCAACGGGTCTGGCAAAGTCTCCGAGCTGTCCCTCGCCGAGATCAAAGAACTTCGTCTTCAGGAAGGACTGGGCAACGGTCCGGCGCCCCTGACAGACCACCAGGTTCCGACGTTTGAGGAGGTGCTGGAAGCTGTCGAGGGCAAAAACGTGCTTCTCAACCTGGACAAGGGTTGGGACGTTCGCGAACAGATGTACGAGGAACTTGCCGCGCGGGACATGGTCGACTACGGCTTGTTCAAGGGGGCACCCAATGTGGAAGAGGCCAACGAATTCATGGCCGCACACCCCGAGGCCCACTACATGCACGTGGTCAACGACGCTCAGGCAGGGGATTTCGAGCAGTTCACCTCCCACATGCCGGTGGCCTTCGAGCTGGTTTTCGATAACCCGAACGATCTCCAGGCTCAGCAGGAGTACTGGGACAAGGTCGACGCCGTCTCGGACATCTGGATCAACACGATGTGGAGCTCTCTTGCGGACGGGAACACGGATGAGGCCGCCCTCCGCGGCTCAACCAAGGGCTGGCAGGCCATGGTCGACCGTGGTGCCGACATGCTGTAGACCGACAACGTCCGCACCGTGAATGCTTGGCGTGAGGGGCGTGACGTCACGAAGCTCGGTACCAAACCTTCATCCATCCGAGTGCAGGCCGAGGATTACATCGACGATCCCGCGCTGTACCACGATGCGAATCCGCGCAATGAGTGTGGTACCCGTGCGATCCGCAGTAGCTCCAGTCCCGTGGACGCTTGCGATTTGGACGGTGCTCACATCATTCAGTACATCCGCGACGGCGAGTGGTTCACCCTTCCCGTCACGGCCACTCAGCCAGGGAATTACCGACTGAGCATCCGCCATTCCTCGGATACGGAACCCGGCGGTACCGTGTCGGTGGATACGGGCAAGGGTTTCGGAAAACCGATTGCTCTACCCAACACCACTCACAATCGAGCGTTCCAGGTGACCGACCTGGGCAAGTTCAAGCTCGACCGCGGGACCCAACAGATCAAGCTCAAGTTCACCCATGCGGACTACGCATCCGTGGACTGGATTCAGCTCAACCGGGGTCAGCGGGCCGATGTCGAACTTATGAGGTAATCAAATAATGGGTGGAGGGGCGGAGCCGACTGAGATCGACTCCGCCCCGAAAAATGGACAGTAATTCAGTCGCCGATATACTCACCCGTTACTGCGTCAACAGTGCCTGCCTGAATACCCTCGCATTGAGACACCCCGCCATCCGTCGTCGGTATGTAGTTCTCGCAGAAGGCCTCGTAGTAAGGCATACCGCCTTCCCACGCAGCATAGGCCTCGTCGTAGGTGAACTTGTCGCCACCACTTTCACCCGGTGCGGACGGTGCGCTCGGGGGTTGCTGGGCTGAGGCTGGGGACTTTGGGGCCGCGGCGGGAGCGGGGATTTCGTAGATTGCCTGTCCGAAGCCCAATACTTCCGGCGAGAAAATGAGCTCCCACTGCTTGTGATCCGAGCTCACCGTGTAAGCGAGTTCCCCTCGCATCGAGCGACCCGGACCGAGTTCTCCGTCCAGGCTCCCGCGCTCATCACCCGTCATTGCGATGTCGACACTGCGGTTCTCTGGATCGTTCAGAGTCCACATCATGACCGAAGAGATAGCCTGTGAATCAGACGAATTGTTGGTGACCTCAACGTCCAATACGAGCCATTGTGTCCCTGACTCGGGAGACATTATTTCGTCGCCCGAAGAGTACCGAACTCCGTGCACCGTATGTTCGAGATCGCCCATCGTGACGGTGTCTCCGACTTGATGCAGTGTGGAGTCGGAGTCCGGCGTAGCCGCGGCTGAGGGCTGAGAGCTTGAAGAAGTCGGCTGATCATTTGTCGTTTGCTCAGGGGTGTTGGTGCTGGGTGAGCCGCACCCGGTAGCCAATGACACGCATAGAAGCGCGGCGCCAGCCCGGGCGATTATTTTCCAATGTTGTCTAAGTGGGGGATTTTGCGACATGTGATCTAGCCCTTTGCAGAGGTGTGTCAGGAGACGATGTGAATAGAGACGGCCCGACAAGGGACCGCATTCGAAGACCCCCGTTTCATCGGGATAGTCATATTCACAGCGCTGAGGTAGTAATCGGATTCTCTCCCAAACTCGAGTCAAATAGCTGGAATGTACATAGTTTCTCGACACAAGTTGGAGAACCAACAGTCTTGCTCTGCTACCCGCCCGCCCTTGACTTGCAACGACGTCACGGAAAGACTCTTCCTACATCATCTGTATCAGTACAGCTGATACAGAGTGAGGGAAGGTTTCGAGATGCTTGTCGTTGTCACAGCAGTCGTCGCGTTGGCGGTGCTCTACTTCTGCACCTGGCGGATCTGTCGCAAGGCGGAGAACGCGCTCGGTCATGCGAGGGACCCTTCGGAGACGGATGGTCTGAGATACGAGAAACCCGTCATCTGGAGCTTCATCCTCAGCCTTGTGCTGCTCGCGCCCATGGTGATCCCCTTGGGGCAGTACACAGGAGTGCGCGGAGGACAGCTTCCGGCCGAGTTCCAGTTCTTCACCAATGACTTCACGCTTCAGGCTCTGGCTGTGGTGATTTCCAACAAGGCCATGCTCATTACAGCTGCGATTTCGGGAGTGCTTTGCCTCGTTATTCCGGCCGTCTCCTACATCGCAGCGCGGTCGGTGCTCAACCACTTTGTCCCAGTAGCGGATCGAGACACCGCAGAGGTGGGGGAGTTCTACAAAGCCAATTCGGTCAATGCCATGCTGGCGTTGTCGCTGGCCGTATCCGGCGCGGCGCTCGTCGTGACGAGCAGCATGTTGGTTGGATCGGCCAATGAATTATCGGAGTTATTCGGCGCTGGGTTGTTCGTGGCGGTGACATTCACACTCGGGTTCGTCATCGTGGCCGTGTATGCAGTCCGTCTGTCGGAATCGAGCCGGTTGGCGTACTTGAGGTCGATCCGCACCGAGGCCGTACCGCAGTCATGATCGAAATCTCTCAGGCAAGTTCACTGCCCATTTACGTACAACTCATCAACGGGGTACTTGATGAAATCCGCAACGGTGAGTTGACCGCGGGGGACAAGGTCATGTCGATCAGGAGTCTGGCCTCCCAACTAGAAATCGCACCCAACACGGTGGCACGCGCTTACGGGGACCTGGAGAAACTGGGCCTCATCGTTTCGCGGGGGCGTAAAGGTTCCTTCGTCACGGGTGATGCCAAGGTGACAGCAGAAAGTGTCAGTAACGAGGCACTCCTTTTCGTGGAATCGCTGTCCAACGTTCCTGACGCGACCAGAACGGCTGTGCTGGCACAGATCGTCCGTTTACTGGGCGGATAAACGCGTGAACGAGAAGTCCGGCTCACCGAAGCGATCTACGGTGCCTCAAGATCAATACCTATTAGGGTCTGCAGCTCAACGACTCCGACAACCCATGAAACAACTCAGTACTTCTCCCACCCCCGCGGCAGCGCCGCTTCGTGATCGAACTCATCCCGCTGGCTGACCTTGCCCTCGCGGTCGATCAGCGTGATTGCCTGGGACGATCCGCGCTGAGTACCACCGGTAATTTCCGCGCCTGAGTCGGCCACCACGTTGATCAGTTCCACCGTGGATCCCACGTGCACGTCGTCCAGTAGCACGCTGTTGCGCACTACGGCACCGGCTTCGACCACGCAATTCTGGCCGATTACCGAGTGCTCCACCGTGCCGGCCACGCGCGCGCCGGGAGC
>JAKDKI010000201.1 GCA_030453435.1 Kocuria sp. | reverse complement strand
TGATCACGTCCGGGCCGGTGATGAACATGTGGGAGGTCTTGTCCACCATGACCACAAAGTCAGTTAATGCGGGCGAGTACGCGGCACCGCCCGCGCACGGGCCCATGATCAGAGAGATCTGGGGAACCACGCCGGAAGAGCGCACGTTCATGCGGAAAATATCGGCGAACATCGCCAAGGAGGCCACGCCCTCCTGGATACGAGCGCCACCACCATCGTTGATCCCGATCAGAGGGCAGCCGTTGCGTAAGGCGAACTTTTGAACCTTGACGATCTTCTCGCCGTTGACCTGGGACAGGGAGCCGCCGAACACGCCGAAGTCCTGCGAGTACACAGCCACCAGCCGGCCATCCACAGTGCCGTAACCGGTCACCACGCCGTCTCCCAGCAGCTTTTTCTTCTCCATGCCGAACATGGTGGAGTGGTGCACAGCCAGTGCATCGAACTCCACGAAGGAGTCCACGTCCAGGAGCATCTCAATGCGCTCGCGGGCGGTGTTCTTCCCGCGGGAATGCTGCTTCTCGACCGCTGCGTCACCGGCGGGCCGCTCGGACTTCTCACGGCGGTCGCGGAAATCGGCGATCTTGCCTGCGGTGGTAGTCAGGTCGTGGCTCATGGCACCTCGCGTTTTCTCGGTCCGGTACAAGGATGGGAGTACCGGTGTCCCAGGTTCAGGACGTCACAAGTTTATTCTGCGGGGTGCCCCATGCCTTTGTAGGGGTCCCACAATCCCGTGACGGGTTCTTACACGTGATCATTCTCAGGGGATCATGCCCATGGGCCGGTGTTGATGCTCCATTCACGCACGCTGTGTTCGGTCACTGCACCGTGCACGACCAACGGATCGTCGGCCAGAATGTCATGGACCTCCGGTGCGCTTTCGGCGGAGAACACGAGCAGGGCGCCGGCAGCGCCGTCGTCCGTGAAAGGCCCGGAGCCCATGACCTTGCCCTGCTGCGCCAACTCGCCGAGGTACGCGCGGTGGGCTGGGCGGTGTTCGTTGAGAACTTCCACGGGGCCACCGTAGGAATAGGTCACTGCGAAAATGGTCATAGTTGCCTCTCGCCGGCTGTCATGTTGGATTGCTCTCATTCAGCTTATGCCCCGACAGCGGCGGTAGACATAAGCTGAGTAATATCGATTTTCACGTCCCCCTCAAAGGAGTCGCCCGCATGGACCCCACTGCCCAGGAACCGGCAGCGGATTTCCATGCTGACCGGTTGCAGGCCGCGCTGGTGGACTCGGGATTCGCGTCCGTCACCGTGCTCGACCAGGTGGATTCCACCAACGTCTGGCTGGCCGATCACGTGCGGCAGAACGGTGGTACCGACCTCAGTGCGGTGGTCACCGGTTTTCAGAGTGCAGGCAAGGGCCGTCTGGACCGGCAATGGTTCACACCCCCGGGCGTGGCGCTCACCTTTTCCGTGGCGTGCACGCCACGCACCGCGGCGGGCGCCCCGTGGCCCATGGAGTATGTGCCGTGGCTGACGCTCCTTATGGCGCACAGCGTGACGCAGGCGGTCCGGGACATCACGGGAGTTCCGGCGGTGGTCAAGTGGCCCAACGACGTGCTGGTGAACTCACGCAAATTATGCGGTGTACTGGCCTCGTTGATTGCTCACCCCGACGGTTCGGGACCCAGCGTGGTGGTGGGGGCTGGCCTCAACGTCAGCCAGCGTCACCTTCCTATCCCCACCGCCACCTCTCTGCGACTCGAGGTGGGCGACGACGCCGCTGTGCCCGGCCGTCAGACGTTGCTCACCGACATTCTGCGCGAGTTCGCTCGTTGCTATCACCAGGTGAGCTTGAATCCCGGTGCCGCGCTCGGCCCGGGCGGTGAAATGCGCGCCCTCCTCGAATCCGAGGTGGACACCATTGGGCGCCGGGTGGTTCTCCACCTGCCTGGATCGTCCGTTCCCGAGGAAGCAGTGGCCGAGGGGTTGGGAACTTCGGGCGAGCTCATCGTGCGGGGGGACAGCGGCGCGGCGCGCGCATTGTCCGCGGGCGACGTCGTCCACGTGCGACCGGCACCCGGTAAGGACAGGACGGCCGCGGAACAACGCGCCCTGGAGCATGTCGCTCGAGCGACCTCGGGGGAGCGAGCATGAGGTCGAAAAACCGTTTGGTGCTCAGGCCGGGTGAAGAAACCATTGTGTCCACTCGGGCGCATCCCATCCGATTGGTGGGGCCGGCAGCGATCGCATGGTGCACCGTGCTGCTGTATTCCGCGCTGCAGCGACTGCTGGACCTTACGTGGCGGCCTTACGAAGCGCCGTGGACCACGCTGCACTCGCTCGTGGGTTGGATGATTACCCTGGCCGCATTGTGGGTCGCCTACCGCTACGTGCTGTTGCCGGCGTGGCGCTGGTTGCGCACCGTATTCGTGCTGACCAACCAACGCCTTGCGCTGACCGGGCCGCCCGCCAAGGACAATGTGGTGGCTCTGCCCCTGGACGCCCTGCGCAGCGCGCGCGTAGTGGCGCCCGCGGGACTGCTTGCCATGCTGACGCGAGGAGTGGACCGGGGCACCGTCATGGCGGACTTCGGAGCCCTCGGCGGTCTGAAACTGGCTTCCTGCCCGCAACCCGAGGCCATGGTTGACCTGGTTCAACAGTCCGGAAGGCCCGCAGGCAATTACAGTAGGTCTGGCATGACCACATCACCGAGCAGAAGTTTCCAAGGAGGGCCGCGTGGCTGAAGACCCCAACGAGCGCTCAGACCAGCCCGTGGTCGGTCCGCAGACCGAACAGATCAACCTCAATCTCCACAATCCTGTGCAGTCCAACTTGTACGGCTCGGAGGAGTCCAAGGCCGCCGTCAAGAACCTCGATCAGCTGTTGTTGGGTTCCGAGCGCAACCTCAAACGCAGGGAAACCGCTCACGCCGCGGACCTGTCGACCGCGTCCGCGCGGAAGATCTGGCGAGCCCTGGGATTCCCGAATCTCGGCGAAGACGAGGTCTACTTCACCCAGGAGGACGTCCGAGCCCTCCGGGTGGTTTCTGACATGGTGCAGCAGGACAAGCTCTCAGAGGAAGCCGCGCTGTCCCTGGCACGATCCGTGGCGCAGTTATCGGACCGCATGGTCGTGTGGCAGATCGAAGCTCTCGTCGAAGACATGGTGGCCCACCAGGGTATGACCGATGCGCAGGCCCGGCGCGAGCTTCTGCACATCCTCCCGGACATGGTGGAGCCCCTTAAGAAGCTGCTCGATTACTCGTGGCGCCGTCAGCTCTCGGCCGCGGTGCAGCGGCTGGCCATGCGCGGGGAACGCCCCGACGGTTCCACCGAGAGTTTGGGCGAACACGTGGCCGACGTGGGGGGATCGTCACTTCCCTTGGCCCGTGGCGTGGGGTTCGCAGATCTGGTCTCCTATACGTCCCTGTCGCGGCAGATGAACGAGCGGACCCTGGCCAATCTGGTGCAGCGTTTTGAGAAACGATGCGCTGAGATCATTTCCATGGGCGGCGGAAGAGTCATCAAGACCATCGGTGACGAGGTCATGTTCCTCTCCGAAACACCCGAGGGCGGCGCTCAGATCTCGCTGGCGCTGTCCCGGCTGATCAAGAACGACCCGCTGCTGCCGCAGGCACGTGTCGCCTTCGTCTGGGGGCGAGTGCTCCCTCGGCTGGGCGACCTTTACGGCCCCACCGTGAACTTGGCTTCCCGTTTGGTCGCACTCACCGACCCCGGTGGCGTGGTGGTGGATGCCTCCACGGCAACGGTGCTGAAGAATGACAACCGGTTCGTGTTGACGCCCCAGCCTTCCCGGAATGTCCGCGGCTTCGGCGACGTACAGCCGGTATCCATCACCCAGGGCGAAGGTCCCCGACTGGAAGAAGAGGACGAATGAGCATGCCCCTGGCCATCCGATCGGGCGGCGTGACCGATCGTGGGCTGCGCAGGGAATCCAATGAGGATGCCCTGGTCGTCACCGACAACATGGTTGCCGTCGCGGACGGCATGGGAGGCCACGAGGCCGGCGAGGTCGCCAGTGCGCTGTGCGTGTCCACGTTGGGCTCGTCCGAGTTGTTCACCCTGGACGACTTCATGGATTACCAGATCGTAGAACCCGAGCCCGGTTTGGACGTCTCGCGATTCCGCGCGATGATCGACCGGCAGCTCAAATTGGATCCGGACGTTCCTAATGAGGCGCTCGAAGCAGTCCACCGACTGCGTTCGGTGCTGTGGGAGGCGGACCAGTCCATCCAGGACCAGTGCGGCACCCGCGCAGGCACCACGGTCACGGGAGCTTGGCTCGTGGAAATCGCGGGCCAGTGGCTCTGGCTCATCTTCAACGTGGGTGATTCCCGCACCTACGAGCTCACCGGTCCGGGCGTGGGCGAGCGCCCCACCGATCCCGAGCACCCCGTGGGCGTGCGTCAGCTGACCGTGGATCATTCAGAGGTCCAATACCTGGTGTCCATCGGGCAACTGACTCCGGCCCAGGCCCTGGTGCACCCGCGGCGCAACGTGATCACCCGCGCGCTGGGGACCGGTCAGGTGTGGGAACCGGACATCATCGTGATTCCGGCGAGCCCGGGTCAACGGTTGCTCATGTGCTCGGACGGATTGACCGGTGAACTGTCCCCGGCGCACATCGCACGCGTGCTGCACGCGGTACAGCACCCCAAAGAGGCCGCGGACGTCCTTCTGCAGGCCGCCCTGCGCACCGGTGGCCGGGACAACGTGACGCTCATTGTCGCGGACGTCCTCGAAGCCGACGATCCCAGGGTCAACACCGGCAGCATCAAACGCATCAGCTAGT
>JAKDKI010000024.1 GCA_030453435.1 Kocuria sp. | reverse complement strand
TCGAGCGCCATCACGGCAACGGCGCCGGAATCTTCGGCGATCTTGGCCTGCTCGGCGGTGACCACGTCCATGATCACACCGCCTTTGAGCATGTCGGCCAGTCCGCTCTTGACCAGCTTGGATCCGGTCACGGGGGTCTTGTTATCAGCGGGAGAGTGCACGGTTTGAGTCATGCTGACCATGCTGCGCGTGAAAGTGGCCCGGTAACAGATCCATAATTGAGTAATTTCACTAGTCCACTTAGGAGGAACACATGCGGCATGCGCGCGCGGTGGATGTGCCGCTGTCGGTCGACCGGGCTTCGGATGTCGCGCTCGGTGAGCAGCTCGTCGACCAGGTTCGTGACCTGGTTGCGCGCGGGGTTCTGTGCGCGGGGGATCCGCTACCTTCGTCACGGGCCTTGGCCGAACGGTTGGGGATCTCGCGTGGCACGGTGGTCACGACCTGGGACGTCCTGGCGGGCGAGGGGTATCTCACCGCCGACCGCGGAGCCACGCGCATCGCGCCGGACGTTCGCGTGGTCCCCGCGGCGAGCGAACTCCACATTTCGACGACGCCGCTCCATTCCACACGCACGCGACGTAGCGTTCCAGATACGGGTCAGATCGACCTGCGGCCCGGCAAAGCGGTCATTGCGGAACTGGATACCCCGGCCTGGCGGGGAGCCTGGCGTGACGCCGCGAGCGCCACTGCTGGAGCCGTTCCATTGCGGCAGCACCTGGCCGAGTATTTGCGATTGAACCGAGGGGTGGTGAGAGAACCGGACGACATTGTCATCACTGCGGGTGCCCGCGACGGACTTCAGCTGGTCCTGCGAGTCCTGGGCGCGCTGCGCGGGCGCCGTCTACGAGTGGCCGTGGAGGACCCCGGCTACTCCGCGCTGCGCAGGGTTGTTGAAGCAACGGGGCATATCGCCATACCGATTCCGGTGGACGAGTTCGGCCTGAACCCCGCCAGCTTGCCCACCGGCGAGTGGGCGGGAACCGGAACGTGGGATGTGGCCGAAACTCCGGATGCGGTGGTTGTGACGCCCGGACACCAATACCCGTTGGGCGGCACCATGCCCGTGAGTCGCAGGCTGGAACTGCTGCGGTGGGCGCGGCAACACAGAGCCGTAGTTATCGAGGACGACTACGACTCCGAGCTGCGCTACACCGGCCAACCCCTGCCCGCGCTCGCCGCCCTGGATACCAATCGGGACACCGTGGTCACCCTGGGCAGCTTCACCAAGGTGCTGGGCAACGGTGTGGGCGTGGGACACCTCGTGGCACCCGATGACCTGCTTCCGGGGCTGCACACCCTGCGTGCCGAGCTGGGATCACCAGTCTCCGCGGTGGCTCAGCGAGCGATCGCTCGGTTCATGGATTCGGGTCACTTGCAGCGCCACACCGCTCGGATGCGCCGCGCCTATCGCCGACGTCGCTCGCTCATCGCTCACGCGCTCGCGGACCTTCCCCGTGTGGCCGTGGTGCCCATGGCCGGTGGTTCGCACGCCGTGATCGAGGTGCCGGACGAGGCTGCGGCGGTCGCGGGGGCGGCCCAACGCGGAGTCCTGGTGAGCGGGTTGGGAGAGTACTGGGCGGCGTCGACGTCCCGAGCTGAAACGCGCACGATGATGTCCGCCAGAGATGCGGCGGAAGCGGTACGGGCCGAACCGCGCGCAGACCCGCGCGAGGGGCTGGTACTGGGGCTGACGGCGTCGGACGTGGAGCTGGAAAATGGAATGCGAGTACTGCGGAGAGTGCTCAGCCTCTGACCGTGCGGTCAGGGCATGTACAGCGGGGGCGTCATGGTGTCGTCGCCGTAGTCGCCCATGGCTCGGCGGGCGGAGGCTCGCATCACCAGGCAGGGAATCATGATGAGCACCGCCACCCCGATCTGCAGGCACGCCACCACGGCCACCCATGCGGAGCCGGAGGCTTGTGGGGCTCCCGCTTCGAAGAAGAAGCTGGCGAGACCCGCGACCGCACCGATCGACATGGCGACCAAACCCCACGTCCCGGCGGCGAGCTTCGCGGGTGCCGCCTTCTCGCCCACGCTGATATGCGACAGCGCCACGATTGCTGCGACGATGACGCACGCGAAGGAGACCAAGACGCCTAGCTGTACTGGGTCAGGACGTTGTTTACATCGTGAATAGGTGAGGACCTCTTAGGTTGGTGGTTACCACACACAGCCAACAACTAAGGGGTCCTCATGTCCCACCGTAATGCCCGCCTGACTCCGTACGGTAGGCGGATCCTGATCGAGCGTGTCCTCGCCGGCCGTCCTGTCGCTCATGTGGCCAAGGAAATGGGTGTCTCCCGCACGTGCGCGCATCGGTGGCTCAGCCGGTTCCGCGTCCACGGGTGGGACGGCCTTGAGGACCACAGTTCCAAGCCAAAGTCATGCCCGCACGCGACCCCGGCCAAGGTCGTTGCCGAGGTCCTCAGCCAGCGGATGGAGCACCGTGAAGGGCCAACGGACCTGGCGGTGCGATGCGGTGTCAGTCCCAGGACGGTCTCGCGGATCCTCGCCCGGGCCGGCATGCCCAGGCTGTGGGAGCTTGACCCGGTGACCGGGGCACGGATTCGGGCATCCCGTGCCACGGACCGCCGGTACGAGCGCGACGCTCCCGGAGACATGATCCATATCGACGTCAAGAAACTCGGCAGGATTCCCGACGGTGGCGGGTGGCGGGCAGACCCGAACCAATCCGCCCGCAACCATGCAGCAAGCCACACAAGGGTCGGTTTTGACTATGTCCACGTCGCTGTCGATGACCATTCCCGGCTGGCTTACGCCGAGGTCCTACCCGATGAGAAAGGCCCCACGTGCGCCGGGTTCCTTACCCGAGCGGCAGAAGCCATGGCAGCCCAAGGCGCACCGGTCAAACGGGTCATGACCGACAATGCCTTCGCCTACCGGCTCTCCCGCGACTTCCAAAGCGCCCTGGCACAGCTCGATGCCAAACACATACTGACCAAACCCCGCCACCCCTGGCAGAACGGCAAAGCAGAACGCTTCAACCGCACCCTCCAAGAAGGCTGGGCCTACCGCCAGCCATTCGCTTCAAACCAAGCAAGAACCGACGCCCTGCAGCCATGGCTAAACTTTTACAACAACCACCGGCCACACGGCAGCCTTGGAGGCAACCCACCCATCAGCAGGTGCAACCAACCTACTGACTGAGTACGCCTAGCGCGCTCAAGGTGCCCACCACAAGGATGAGCATGCCGACGAATATGCCCCCGGAGAGCAGCAAGAGCTTGGCCGTTGGTTTACGGGGTTCGGTTTGAGCGAGCTCCATGGGGCCAAGGCTAGACTGGCCCGGTCCCACCCCGCCAATGAGGAGTTTTTCGCGTGTCTCAGCAGATCCCGTCCCCCCGAGGCGGAGCATCCGGCGGTCATCGCAACGGAACGGATGTGCGGCACGATCTGTGGGTGCCCACGCTGGTCCGGGCCTTGGTCGCGCTGGTGTTCGGTGCGGTCACGATCTTCTGGCAGGAACCCACCGAGAACGCCGCACCGTGGGCCCTCGGCCTGTTCCTGGTCGGCACCGGTGGCGCGTGGCTATTTCTGCACTTCCGCATGAAGGGCCGTGAGGACGTCGACCTCGGCTCTCTGACCAACATCCCTCAGCTCGCGGGAATCCTCTACATTCTGGGCGGCGCGCTTGTCGCGATCATGGCACCGCAGAACTGGCTGTTCGTGTTGCTGGCCACCATGGTGCTCGGTC
Organism: Kocuria sp.; assembly: GCA_030453435.1. Taxonomy (GTDB): domain Bacteria; phylum Actinomycetota; class Actinomycetes; order Actinomycetales; family Micrococcaceae; genus Kocuria; species Kocuria atrinae. Next base: position 10,640 of record JAKDKI010000024.1, on the reverse strand, counting down.
TCTGCGGCATTCTCGAACTCGCCCTGGGCCTGCGATTCCGCCAGAGTTTCCCGCTCGGCAGGGACTGGACCCTCAGCGGTTTGGTGACCGTGGGTGCGGGTATGGGCATGATGCTCGTGGAGACCCTGGGCGCCAAGGCGGAGCTGGGCGTTGTGGGTGGAGCGGCCATCATCATCGGCGTTACCCAGTTCATTGCGGCCCTGAGTTTGCGGCACGATGCGCTGGCAGCGGACCGCGCGGGCTTCCCTGATAGTGACCGGATAAACGGCGTAGACTGATCAGTCGATCTCAACAATTTTTCGCAAGTTTCCGTAGGAGGATTCACGTGGCCCAGCGCACCGAGCACAACGGCCGTCGCAAGACTGATATCAAGGGTCCCCTTGTCATCTCAGCCGTGCTGGCAGTCGTCGCCTTCGTGGTGGTCTCGGTAGCAGCCGCGGGCGGCACCGACAACGCCGCACGTGTGGGGTTGGGCCTGATCGCCGCGGGCATTGCGTTCATCGCGTCCGTGGTCGTGTGCTCCACGCTGATGCTTCTGGAGAAGCCCAACGACCCCGAACTCGGTCAGGGCACCGGCGTGAACCGTTCCTCCGCCAAGCTGTTTGCAGAGAACAAGGCTCGCCGTCAGGCCGAGCAGGCGCGTGGCAAGGGTTCGGGGAGCGCGTCACCCCGCAAGACTTCCGGTGCTGCCGACTCCAAGAGCAACGGCGAACCCCAGTACGGCCAGCGCGTACGCCCCGACACCAAGGGCGAGGAACCGGGCTCGAGCGCTCGCTGATCAGCAATTCAGCAACGAAGAACGCCCTGGACTGTGAATCACAGTCCAGGGCGTTCATTCATGCTCTACCGACGAGCAGCATTTACCGCCCGAAGCGCTTCAACCGCAGAGAGTTCAGCACCACGAACACGGAGCTGAAGGCCATGGCACCGCCGGCGATCATGGGGTTCAAGAAGCCCAGTGCGGCCACTGGGATGGCCACCACGTTGTAGGCGAAGGCCCAGAACAGGTTGGACTTGATGGTCCCCAGGGTCTTCTGTGACAGCTTGATCGCGGTGGGGATGGCGGTCAATTCGCTGCGGACCACGGTGATGTCCGAGGCCTGCATGGCTGCGTCCGTACCGGAGCCCATGGCGATGCCCAGATCGGCTTGGGTGAGGGCGGGAGCATCATTGACGCCGTCGCCCACCATGGCCACCACGCGACCCTGCTTCTGCAGGTCGGTCACGGCCTGAACCTTGCCGTCCGGGGTGACGTCGGAAATGACGTCCTCCGGGGCAATGCCCACCTGTTCCGCCACGGAACGTGCCACGGCGGAGTGGTCACCGGTCAGCAGCACCGGGCGCAGACCCAGCTCCTTGAGCTGCGCAATCGCGCCGGCGGACTCGTCCTTGATGGTGTCCTGCAGGTCGATCAGGCCGGCCAAGTTGCCGTCCACGGCCACCAGGATGGTGGTGAAACCGTCCGCGCGAGCGTGCTCAAGGGCCTTACGATCCGTCTCCGACAACCGGATACCGTTCTTGGCCAACCACTGTTCGCGACCCACCACCACGGAACGGGACTGCATGCCGTCAGCGACATATGCCTTCACGCCGCCACCGGGAGCGGATTCGAAACGAGCCACCTGGAAGCGCTGCGACGATGCATCTGCAATGGCACGGGCAATCGGGTGCTCGGAGTAATCCTCGACCGCCGCGGCGAAGTCCAGCACCTGGTCCTTGGACCACTGGGACACCGAGTTCACGGCGGACACGGCCAGCTCACCGCGGGTCACGGTGCCGGTCTTGTCCAGCAGGATGGTGTCCACATTGCGGGAGTCCTCGAGCACCTCCGCGGACGTGATGAGGATGCCCATTTGAGCGCCGCGACCCGTGCCGGTCAGCAGGGCGGTGGGAGTTGCCAGACCCAGGGCGCACGGGCACGCAATCACCAGCACGGAGACCGCGGCGACGAACGCTTGATCCACGTTGCCGGTGACGAGCAGCCAGATCACCAGGGTCAGCAGTGCAATGCCGATGACCACGGGCACGAATACGGCCGAGATCTTGTCCGCCAGGCGCGCCACGGGAGCCTTGGTCGCCTGCGCGCGAGCCACGGTACGACCCATGGAGGCGAGCACCGTATCGGATCCCACACGAGTGGCTTCAGCGACCAGTCGCCCGGTGGTGTTCACGGTGGCGCCGGTCAGTTCGTCACCGGGGCTCACCTCCACGGGCATGGATTCGCCGGTCAGCATGGACGCGTCCACGGCGGATTCGCCGGTCACAACCACGGAGTCCGTGGCGATCTTCTCACCAGGACGGACTACGAAACGGTCACCGACCTTCAGTTGCTCCACGGGGACGGAGCGTTCGGTTCCATCGTCGTCGAGCACGGTCGCCTGTTGCGCGCCCAGGTTCAGCAGCGCCTTGAGCGCCTCGCCGGAGCGAGCCTTCGCACGGGCCTCGAGCCAGCGACCGAGCAGCAGGAACGTGGTGATGATGGCCGCGGTTTCGAAGTACAGCTGATGGCTGGACATGTCCATGGCCTGACCGGGGTGCGCGTGCGCGGTCATCCCCGGATCCACGAGCAGATGCCACAGCGAGAACAAGTAGGCGGCGGCCACACCCATCGACACCAGGGTGTCCATGGTGGAGGAGAAGTGCCGTGCGTTGATAGCGGTGGCCTTGTGGAACGGCCACGCACTCCACGTCACGACCGGCAGGGTCAGTGCGGCAACGACCCAGCCCCAGTGCGGGAACTGCGCGCCCGGAATCATGGAAATGATGAACACCGGCACGGAGAAAATCGCGGCCACGATCAGCCGGATCCCCAGATCCCGGCGGCGCTTGTCCGCGGGGGACATATCGGCGGCCGGGTCTGCCGAATCGGTGTTGCGTTCCAGCTCTCGTTCTGCGGGGGCCGACGACGCCGCTCGATCACCTTCCGCGGCGGGCGTCACGGAAGCCTCGGGGGCACTGGATGTTTCGGAAGTCTCCGAGTGTGTGGCGGTCGTTGAGCCCGCCTGTGCAGTGCGGCCGCCGCGGCTGGAAGGGGAGGCAGCGGCGTCATCGTTCGTGTTGTCAGAACCCTCGTGCGAGGAAGTACGGGAAGCCCCGCCCGTGATCTCCGCGCCGTAACCCGCCTTCTTGATGGTCTCGACGATCTGGTCGTCCGAGACGTTCTCCGGAACCTTCACGGAGGCGGACTCGAGAGCCAGGTTGACCGCGGGATCCACGCCGTCGATCTTGCGCAGCTTGCGCTCGATGCGACCCACGCACGAGGCACAGGTCATCCCGCTGATCTGAAGATCCAGGTCACGCAGCGGGCCGTGGACCTGGGTGTCTGTAACGGGGGATTGGGTGGATTGATTAGACAACTGTGTAACCGGCTTCTTCGACTGCTGCGGCGATCTCCTCGGAGGTCAGCTCGCGGGTGCTTTCAATGGTCACGGGGGATTCGCCGCCGGCGTTGAGCTCAACGGACACGGACTGCACGCCGTCGACCTCGGCGAGCTCTTCCTTGACGGAGGAGACGCAGTGGCCGCAGGTCATGCCGGAGACGGTAACGGTGGTGTTCATGGGGAGACTCCTTAGTCCTTGGGGTTGGGTTAGTTCTTGACCAGGCGAGCGATGGCGGCGTTCGCCTCCGCGAGCTTGGTGTCCATCTCGGTCGTATCACCCGTGTCATGGGCGTGCTCCACCGCGTGGCGCACACAGTGACCCAGGTGTTCCTCCATGAGCCCCAGGCTCACTGACTTGAGGGCGGACTGGATGGCAGATATTTGGGTGAGCACGTCAATGCAGTAGGTGTCCTCATCGATCATGCGCTGGATGCCGCGCACCTGACCCTCGATACGCTTGAGGCGCCGGCTGTACGCGGCCTTGTCCTGGGTGTATCCGTGAGTTGCTGCTTCTTCGGTGCTCATGCCTTCAACATATACCCCCAAGGGGTATATGGCAAGGCGTAAAAGAGCCCGCCCCGTGGACATCCGGGACGGGCTCCGAGAAGTGCTTCCAGGGCTGTTAGGGCAACCCTGTCCGCATCAGTTAGAAGCAACCACCAAAGGTGCGGAAGGTCGCGGGAAGGTGGAAAGCGGCGTCGTTGAAGGCGTACTGCGGGATGGCACGGAACAGGCCGCCGATGTTGCCGGAACGGAACGCTGCGGAAATGTCGTTGCCGTGATCACCGAAGTTGCCGGCCAGCCAAGAGGGCAGCAGCCACGGCTTGCAGAACGGAATCACAGCCAGGGACGGGTCGTGGTTGGGTGAGGTGGGAACCGAGTAGCTGACGTTGGACTGCACCACGGGCGCGGTGGCGGCGTTGGCTGCGGGCATGCCCGCGAAAGAAATGGCGGCCAGGGTGGTGGCTGCGGCAACCGTGGTCACGTGCTTCTTCATGTCTGTCTCCTGTGTCGAGTTGGTGCGGGTGTCCTCGCGGGCCGAACACCCGCGGAGGTTTGTGGCGGCTAGATCCCCATCGCGTCGTGCAGGGGCGCCGTGAAAATCCGGTGCGGGTCATACTTGTGGAACGTGGCCCTGGCGTGATCCCAGCCGGGCACGAGCGAGGGGATGAGCTCCTTGAGCTGGTACTCGTCCGTCCAGGCGCCGCGCTCGGTGTGCGCAAAGCGTTTGGCCCATTCGGGGCGGGCCACGCCGTAGCGGGTCAGTTCCAGGCCGATGAAGTGTTCGAGTTCCTGGAAGAACTTCTCCTGGCCGGGCGTGCCGGGCAGTGTGAGCACGTCCAGCCACACGGCGGTGTCCAGTTCGGGGCGCCCGGGTACCGGCGCGATTCCGGACAACGACGGCGTCACGGCGCCTTCCATGTCCACTTCGCCCGGGTCGTCGATGCCCGTGATGCGCAATTCCATGCACGAGTTGATGGGGAATTCCCCGCGGTCCTGGTACTCCTTGAGCTTGGCCGAGAAGAATTCCGTGAACTCGTGCACCACGCGCTGCAATTGATCTCTGCTGGTAAGGAGAACGTGGGATCCGGCGGATACACGCAGTGTGGTGGGTTTCACGAAGTGCTGGAAGTGGTGGGCCGGGCCCACATGTCTCGGGCGAGGGTGGTGGTGAGGCTCGTGGCGGTGGTCGCATAGACGGCCTTGCCGAAGGCCGGGGCGATGTGTTGATTGCCGGCCACCACCTGGCCCAGCAGCTCTGGAACGGGAGAGGGCAGGCGGTCCGCGAACGGGAAGTTGTACGGCGTGATGGTGGGCCGGCTGACAAGGGGTCTACGCCGCGCCACTTCCCACTGCTGGATCCATGGCTTGTCGGTGAACGTGTACCAGATCAATCCCACGCGACCTACGCGGTCGATCATCGAGGACAGCGACCAGTACCCGGCTTTCTCGGGTGCCGCGAACAAATCCCTGACGGAGATGTGCGTCCATGTGCGGCAGCGGTAATGCTCCATGGGGTTGGTCTGAAGCTGCACTTCGGTCAGGAAAGCCCGGCCCATCGAGGTGAGGAACGGGCCGATCTCCGGGTCGGTGCGCTGGAAAGTCTTGAGGGTGTATTTGCCGGAGGCCTCGTCCCACACCACGGCGGTCAGGGCGTGCACCGTGTTGGACAGGGAACCGTACGTGGCACACTGCTGGCGCTTCTCGCCCCTGGCCGGCAGGGCGGTGCCGTGACCGTTGACGGCAAGGACGCCTGCAACGGTCACGTCACCGGGAGCCGGCATGTTAGTGAACCCGTGCTTCCGGTCGGCGATGTGGCGCACCAGGGAGTTCATGGAAATTCCCGCCTGAGCAACCACCGTTGTGCCGTGCATGTAGCAGGAATCCATGTGTTTGGTGGTGTTGAGCAGTAAGACCTTGGCTGTTGCGGGGGTGCCTTCCGCGACCGTGAGCGGTGACCAACCGTGGCGATAGCCTCGCGCGCGAATGGTCCATCCGTTCGCGTGGGCCCAGTTGGCGAGGGTCACGACCTCCTGGGCATTGCGTACGTCGTAGGACCAGAGCTCGGCGGCCACAATGGCGCCGTCCCAGTTCTTGTACAGCTCCCGATAAGGGCGAATGCCCTGCGGCAGGCTCGGCGGCGCATCCGCGGCGTGGGCCGCCGATTGGTAGCCCACCAGCACCGCGCCTCCGGCCGCCGCTGTTCCCGCCCTAAAAAGTCCCCGTCGTGATATCCCCATGTGTCATGGGTACCAAGGGGTAGATTTCGCGGACAATCATCGCGTTGTCCCCAGTTACGCCCGGGTTGTATGGCAGACCATGAGAGTGTGCGGTTGCAAACTTCCCGACCTGCGCAAATGGTGTTGAACACCTGTTACCCAAACTGCGTGGACGTCCACCAAAGTGAATGGGGTCACCAGATCTCTGTGACCGAGTGAGTCCACCCCGGGAGTATGAAATTCTGGACCCATGGCTTCATGGATCGAGGATTACGCACTGCTGTCCAACATGCGCAGCGGCCCGTTGGTGTCCCGCACGGGCTCCGTTGACTGGTGGTGTGCACCCCGTTTTGATTCCCCGGCGATGTTCGCTTCCCTGCTGGGCACCCCGGACAACGGCCGCTGGCTACTGGCGCCGTCGTGCGCGGTGGACGAGGACGGCGAGGTGGACCTGGACCGCCAGGGCGTCACGGATGTGGAGCGCTTCTACGCGGAGAACACCTTTGTGCTGCACACGGTGTGGACCACGGAGACCGGCACCGTGCGTGTCACGGATTTCATGCCGCTCTTGTCGCGCACCGCGCTGATCCGTCGCGTGGAAGGCCTGACCGGTGAGGTCGAGATCTTCCAGGACGTGCGACTGCGCTTCAACTTCGGTGCGTCGGTGCCGTGGTTGAGCCGTTTCGACGTGGAGGAAAGCGACGAATCCGGTGAGCACACGGAAGGTGTGCTGGTGGGCATGGCCGGGCCGGACGCCGTCGTTTTCCGCGGTGAACCGCTACCCGAAGCGGACGAGGACCGTAGCAAGCGCCGGCATACGGGCACTTTCACCGTGGCCGCCGGGCAGACCAAAGACTTCTCGCTCACGTGGTTCCCATCCCACAGCACGCCTCCGGAAGCCATGGACGTCAATGAGACGCTGACGTCCACCCTGAGCCAGTGGCAGGAATGGTCCGGCCTCTACGACCCCGCCGCGAGTGAGACCAAGCTGGCTGAGCACGCGCAGGTCAAGCGCGCGCCCACGGAGGCCGAACGAGCCGCCGAACTGACTGTCACCCAGGACGCTCGCGAGGACATCATCCGCCGCAGCCTGCTGGTCGTGCGTGGCCTGATGCACCAGGCCACCGGCGGGCTCATCGCCTCGGACACCACCTCGCTGCCCGAGGTGCTGGGCGGGGACCGAACATGGGATCACCGCTTGTCGTGGCCCCGTGACGCCGCGCTCGCGTTGGAGGTCATGCTCGACCACGGTCACGATCGCGAGGCTGCGCAACTGCGTAACTGGTTGCTGCGCGCCGTCGCCGGGGACGTGGACCACCCATCTAATGTCTACGGGCTGGACGGTTCCGTGGTGGGCCGTGAGCGGCTCGTTGACCTGCCCGGCTACGAACGCGCCCGACCGGTGCGCGAGGGCAACACCGCCGGTTCGCAGTATCAGGCGGACGTGGCCGGTCACGTTCTGGTGGTCTTCGAGCGGCTACGACGCCGCGGGGTCCAGGAGGATCACCTGTCCTGGCCGTTGCAGCAGGGCCTGTTGCGCGCGGTGGTGGCCAACTACGAGGACAAGGACCAGGGTGTGTGGGAGATGCGCGGCGAGCCGCAGCATTACACCTACACGCGCGTGATGATGTGGGCCGCGCTGCAGGCCGGCGTGGACGCGGTACGCATCCACGGCCTTCCCGGTGATGTGGAGACCTGGGAGGAACACCGCGACCAATTGGCGCACGAGATCTGGACCAACGGCTATGACCCGGAGGCCGGCTCGTTCGTGCAGTACTACGGCTCCACCGCCGTGGACGCCTCGCTGTTGCAGCTGCCCAAGGTTGGTTTCGTCGCGTATGACGACGAGCGCATGCTGGGCACGGTGGCCCGGATCCAGAAGGAACTCACGGACCGTTCCGGCCTGCTGCACCGCTACCGCAACCTGCCGGAGCTCACGGACCTGGACGATGTCGAGGCGTTCGCATCCTCGATCGGCCAGGACGGTTTCGCGGGACAGGCCGCGCCGTCCGTCTCGGCAACGCTGCAGCTCGTGGACCAACTGGCCCGCTGTGAACGCGTGGAGGAGGCCGTGAAGCTCCTGGACACCGTGCTCGGAACCGCCAATGAGTTGGGATTGCTGTCCACCACGTATTCCACGTCCGAACGCCGGGCCACGGGTAATTTCCCGCAGTCCGAGTCGCACCTGAATCTGATCCGCGTGCTCGATACTCTGGAGGTCGTACAGGGCAGGAGAGCCGCGCAGTCGTGAGTGGTTCATCGGCAGTACCTGCAGGTTCTGAGCAGGTCATCCCGTGGCGGTCCTCGCCCGCGGTGCGCGTGGGGTTGTCCCTGGGCATCGCCACGGGGTTGTACGGCATCTCCTTCGGCGCACTCTCAATCGCGGCCGGCCTCACCTTCTGGCAGACGCAGGCGTTGTCCGCGCTGATGTTCACCGGCGGTTCGCAATTCGCGTTCATCGGTGTGCTCTCCGGTGGCGGCGGGGGGGCCGCAGCATTGGGCGCGGCCTCGCTGTTGGGCGTGCGTAACACCGTGTACGGCATGACCATGAACGCGCTGTTGCGGCCGCAGTCTTGGCGCAAGCTGGTCGCGGCCCAGGTCACCATCGACGAATCCAATGCTGCGGCCTCCGCACAACCCACGTTCCTGGAACGCAAACGTGGATTCTGGGTGGCCGGTGTGAGTGTCTTCCTGTTGTGGAATCTCTTCACTGCGGTCGGCGCATTGCTGGGTGATGCGGCCGGAGACCCGGGTCAGTGGGGGCTCGACGGCGCCGCAGTGGCCGCCTTCCTGGGCCTGCTCTGGCCGCGATTGCGCGAACGCGAACCACTGGCCGTTGCGGTGCTCTGCGGCGTGGTTACGGCCCTCTGCATCCCGCTGCTCCCCTCGGGCATTCCGGTGCTGGTTGCCGCAATCGTCGCCCTGGCCTGGGGCCTGATCGGTGCGCGTGCCACCCGGAAGCGAGCACACTCATGAACATGTGGTTCTGGGTGCTCACCGCCGCCGCCATCGCCTACGTCACCAAGCTTGTGGGGTACCTGATTCCAGACGCCGTTCTGGACCACCCGCTCGTCCCACGCCTGGCCGGTCTGGTCACCGCAGGTCTGCTGGCATCCCTGGTGGTCATGAACACCTTTGCCAGCGGTACGGAGTTGGTCCTCGACGCCCGCGTGGGTGCGTTGATCGTGGCGGGTATCGCGCTGTGGTTACGCGCTCCGTTCCTTGCGGTGGTGATCCTCGGAGCCCTGGCCGCCGCACTGTTGCGGTGGGCAGGCTGGGCGGCGTGAGCGGCGGCGTCGGCAATGAGTGCCGTGGAAATCTGAGGCACTCATAGACCAGTACCTAGAGCCCAGGCATTCCCAAGCCACTGCGGGGGGCGATCCGTGGCTTGGGTGCGGCTCAGAAATGAGCGCTGGCGCAAACGCGCCTCAAATCTCCCGATCAGCCCATTTTCTGCAGGGTCCGTGGGGCTGCTGCCGGTTCCTCGGGTGAGAGGTTCGCTTGGCAGGTGCATGTTGGAGGGGCTGCGGGAGTGTGATGTGAGGAAACTGGCGGGTGCAGTCTGAGGGGAGGGAACCGCACGGAATCGCCGGAATCTATGCACTTGCCTCCCGCCAGATTGCGGAGCTGCATTTTCCTCCCCTGAGCTTCGGCCCAGGTGGCGGTCAGAACCGCTGGGCGGCGTGAGCGGCGGCGTCGGCGGCTGAAAAGCGATCGCTGAAGGCACCTAAAATGTTACTTTTTGTCATCCTGTGATCTCGACTACTCATCAGGGTGCTGAACACGATAGCGTTGATAGACCAGCCATGCAGGGCCCGGATCACCTCGGCTGGTGGCCGAGGGAATGCCTCGGCATCTCAGCCGGGCCAAGATCATGGAGGCGCTGCCTTGAACAGCATCAATACCGCAATGATCGATCCCCGCGAACTCGCAGACGAGTCCGTGGACCTGGTGCGCCAGTGGTTGGGTCGCGCCAAGGACAACAAAAAGCGTAGTTCTCAGAAGAACCCTGCTGAAGATCGCCTCTCCACCGTGCTCCAGGATCCGCACGGTTTGGAGTTCACCGTTGGCTTCGTGGACCGTGTGATCCGCACGGAAGACACCAAGGCTGCGGCCAAGGCGCTGCAGGACATTGCCAAGCTGACCCCGGAATCCATGTCCGCTGTGGACCGTGCCCAGATCAAGGCCGGTACCGCGCTCTCGGACAAGCTCTCGTCCATCGTGGTTCCGGCAGCGCGTACCCGCCTCCGTCAGATGGTGGGCCACATGGTGGTGGATGCCCGTCCGGGGCCCTTCGGCAAGTCCGTGAAGGCCATGAAGGAAAAGGGCCACCGCCTCAACATCAACCTCTTGGGCGAGGAGGTGCTCGGCGAGCACGAGGCCAAGAAGCACCTCAATGACGCCAAGGAACTTCTGCACCGCCCGGACGTGGACTACGTCTCGTTGAAGGTGTCCTCCGTGGTGCCGCAGCTGTCCCACTGGGGTTTCGACCGCACCGCGGACCGCGTGGTCGAGCGCTTGCTGCCGCTGTACGAGGCCG